>DAOMFH010000040.1:0-11760 GCA_035429705.1 Actinomycetota bacterium | reverse complement strand
TTCGTGCGGCGATCCCCCCTCGTGAGCGGTCGCAACGCCGGTGAGCAACAACGCCGCAAGCCCGCACCACCAACCACACCCCCCACGACTCCCGCCGCGCCGCACCATCGCCGCGAATGCACCGTCACCGGACCCGATCCACGACGGACTGCGCAGTTGGCAAGCCCACCTCTGACGGCTCGCCAATCTTCGGGACGCCCCGCGAAGGTCGAGTCCCGAGCCGCCCGGACTGCCCCTCGAATCCGCAGCGCAGGTTTAGACTCACCCGCGTGCGCACGTCCATCGGGCCCAGGTGGCTCAGCGGCCTGATCCTGATCTTCGGGCTGCTGGAGATCCCCTGGGTGCTGTTTCTGATTTTCACGCAGGCCAGGACCGGGCAGGCCCAGCACACACATCTGGCCGCTCTGGGGCTGTCGGGCGGGGGTGCGCTGATGTGCGTGGTGACCTCGGTGCTGCTGTGGCGGGGTAGCCGATCGGTGATGCTGGCCGCGACGATGGCGGCCACCTGGCTGGGGGCCGGGGTCTTCTTCGCCCTGGTGCTCAGCGCGGTCACGGTGGTCCTGGCCGGGGTGGTGGGCACTGTGGTCGCCGCAGTGGCCGCGCGCCGCGCGATGCGCCGGTTGCGCCCCGAGCCGGTGCTTGCGGTCCTCATGGCCGCTACCGCGGTGGCCATGCTGACCCACTTCCTGCTGGTTCTCGGATCGGCGCCGACGACGATCGAAGCCGACCATCTGCGAGTGCTCGTGGTGCTCTACGACACTGCCGAAGTGGTGTCGCTGCTGGGACTGGGATGGGCCATGCGCAGGGGACTGGTGAACAAGGCCATCGCATTCGGAGGTGCCGGGGTGGTGCTCTTCACCCTCGATGCCTGGGTCAACCTGGCTGTGGTGCCGGCCGGCCCGGCCCTGGCCGCGGCCGTGTTCTACGCGGTGGTCGGGGAGGTCCCATCGATCGTCATGTGTGCCGCCGGGGCCGGGCTGGCGATGCGCGTGGGTTCCCGGCAGGCGGTCACGCCGGTGCCCGCTGCCTAGCACGCCGGACTGACAGGTTGCCGAGCTCGCGTCACCGATCCCCGTGGCGCTCTAGCGGTGGTCAAATAGTACGAGATAGATTGTGAAAAACAACCGTGACATGGAGGGACGATGACCATCGAGGAGGCCCGGGTTCCGACCAACGCCGAGGTGATCGACATGATCAGGGGGCATCACGATGCACTCGCCCGCCGGCTTGACGAGAAGACGGATGCCCTGCTCGCGGCGGCTGAAGAGGGCGACGCGAGCGACGAACGCCGGGAGCTCGACGCCTGGTACCGCAACGAGCTGATACCCCATGCCCTGGCGGAGGAGGCCACGCTCTACCTCGCCGGTGACGCCCTGGAACCGACTTCACTGCTGGTACAGGGGATGCTCGACGAGCACAGAGCCATCGTCGCCGCCGTCGACGAACTGGCCGCGGCTCAAACAGCCCTGTCCATGGCCCTCGCGGCCGCATGCGCCCGGTCCCTGTTCTCAGTGCACCTGGTCAAGGAGAACGACCTACTGCTGCCTGCGCTGGACGCCGCAGGGCTGGATCTGACCGTGCTGCTCGAGGGTATGCACGACATCCTGGGCGCATCGCAGCACCCTGGGTAGGCATCCGCCGCGGACGCCGACCCCGCAGACCAGGGGTAACCGATCAGCGAACCTGATGTGAGCCGCGGGGCACCCGCACTGATCCGGTCACGGGGGTGGTTCCTGGTCGTCGGGCGCATGCGGATCGGCCGCGGCGAGATCCTCAGCCACGGCGTCCGCGATGTCGGGCAACGCCTTGCCGGCCACGAACCGCTTCGCGGCGTTCACGGTCTGCGAGATGCTGTACCAGGTGTGCCCGGGCCCCAGTTCGTCGGCGAAACCGTCGCGCTCCAGCACGCCACGGGCCAGGTAGTGCAGCCGGGCGATGAACAGCGCCACGTTCATGCTCCGCAACTCGTCGAGCAGATCCCTGAGCATGATGGCCGTGGTCGTGTCCAGCTGTCCGGTTGCCTCCAGATCGAGGACCAGGGCGCGCACATCGTCCGCGGTGTCGAGCTGCTCCAGGATCCGGGTGCGGGTGGCCTCGCAGTTCGCCCAGAACAGGGGGGCGTCCAATCGCAGGACGAGCACCCCCGGCACCTGTTTGCGTTCCGGGTGACCGGCCGCCGAGGCCCACGCGGCCTTCTCGCCGGGGACCTTGCCCAGCGCGTCGATGTTGACCTTGCTGGAACGGTAGAGATCCCCGAGCAGTGACAACGCGATCGCCGCGAGGATGCCGTACAGCGGGCCGAGGAGAACGACCCCGGCCAGCCCGACCATGGCGGAGACGAAATCGTTCTGCCTGACCCGTCGGTAGTGGCGAAGCGCGGGGACGTCCAACAGGAACCACACGCTGTTGACCACGATGACCGAAAGCACGGTCCGGGGGACCCCGCCGAGCAGGCCGGTGAGGGTGAGGAGGAAGACGAGGGTCGCCAGAGCCGCCCAGACGCCTGTGACCTGGGTGCGGGCGCCGCTGGCCACGGCGGTCTCGGTGCGGCTGAGACTGCCGCAGACGCTCATGCCGCCGCTGAGCCCGGCGCCCAGGTTGGCCACTCCGGTGCCCAGGAATTCCGCATTGGCGTCGATCCGGGTGTGACTGCGACTGGCGAACAGGCGCGCCGCGGACAGTCCTTCGCCGATCCCGACCACAGCCACGGCCAGTCCTCCCAGGACGAGGGGACGCAGATCACCCAACCCGACGTCCGGCAGGCCGATCGGGGGGAGTCCGGCCGGCACCGCGCCGATCACCTCGACGTCGTTGCCCGCGGCGTGCCAGAAGCGAGCCGCGACAATCGCTGCCACCATCAGGGCCAGCGCCCACGGCACTCGTGGCCAGCGGGCGGACCCCGCGAACAGGACCGCCAGACCAACCGCCGACAGCGCCAGCGTCACCGGATTCACCTGGCCCAGGTGCGTGAGGATCGACCAGATCCTCGCGAGGAAGTGCGGGGGTGCCGGGGGCAGTCCCAGCATGTGGGGAACCTCCCCGACGATGACGGTCAGACCCAGGCCGAAACTGAAGCCCACGATCACCGGCCGGGAGATGAAGTCGGTGACCCACCCGAGGCGCAGGACGCCGAATGCGGCCAGCCAGACCCCGGCCGCCAGGGCAACACCGGCGGTCAGGGCGGTTGCGCGCGCGGGATCGTGGGCGCCGCCCATCCCGGCGATGACCGCTCCGGACATGAGGGCGACGGTTGAGGACGGACCGACGGCGACGTGTCGAGACGAGCCGAAGACCGCGTAGAGCAGCATCGCGGCAGGCAGTGCGTAGAGGCCGGCCTGCACCGGGGCCAGCGCGACCGAGGAGTACCCCATCGCGGTTGGGATCGCGACCGCCGCGAGCGCAAGGCCCGCCATCGCGTCGGAGGCGATCCAGCCCCGGCGATATCCGGGCAACCAGGAGATCACGGGCGCGATGCGTTCGACCCTTCCGCGCACGCCAGTGGCTCTCATGCTCCGTCCGGGCAGGTGCCTGCGCAGTGCACACAGGACGTCGGCGTCGTGAGGCCACGCTGAGTGACGACTCCATCGGAGCCTGGGAGCCGGGAGGGTCGTCGCTTGCACCGGGTGCGCCCCGCATGCGCGATGACGGAGCCTACGAGCAGGACAGCCGGGTAGATCATCGTCGGACCCTTCGCGCGTGTGCTAGAGGTTACCGAACTCGCGTGCCCGGGTCACGGAGATCCTCAGCCAGGGGGGACCCCAATGGTGCTGGGCTCCTTGGTCGGGCGGGGCCGCAGCAGGGCGTCCCGCGAGCTTGCGGGGACCCGGGGCGCATCAGTGACGGCGAATCCGATAGAACCGGCCCATGGGGCTAAGGAGAGTGACGGTCTGCGTCATGGGCATCTGCGCGATCTCGCTGCTAGTGCCCAACGCGGCCAGCGCGGACATCGGTGACAATCGCCCGGCCGGTGCCGACCCGCAGGCGTGGCGCACCTATGTGGACTACTACCGCAATGGCCCAGACTGGTCCCCGCAGGGGACAGTCGTGGCCGACTCGGGCTTCCGTCCGCATCCGGACGGATTCAGTTTCTTCAACACCGGCGTCCCCGATGTAACGAACGCCATGATGTTCGGCACCTCCCGCCAAGGCCCCAAGAACCTGGACGCTGAGACGATGAGGTCCCTGTTGGGCAAGCGGGTCTGCCTCGAGAAGCAGGCCACTGGAGCGTGCACACTCACCCTGGCCGCGAGTCTATGGATGCGCAGCGCCAACGAGTCCATGTCCGGCGGTCACTGCTTCGGTTTCGCCAGCACTGCCGCTGAACTGTTCAACCGGATGCTCTCACCCTCGCAGTTCCAGCCGGGGATCCTTCGGACCTATGACCTGGGGCTGCGGACCCCGGTCGCCCGCCAGATCGCGCGGAACATGGCTTCCCAGTACGCGATGGACATCCTCGACTACCGGACGAGCCCCCGCCAGACCGTGAGTCTGCTGAAGCAGTCGCTACGTCCGGGCGTGCTGCCGTACACGCTGTTCATCCTGTGGGGCGGCGGGGGGCATGCCCTGACGCCGTACGCGGTTCGTGACAAGGGGGCGGGCCAGTACGATATCGCCGTCTACGACAACAACTACCCCGACGCCGAGCGCGCCATCCGGATCGATACACAGAAGAACACCTACAAGTACATGGTGATGACCAACCCCCAGGGGAAGCCGGAGATCGCAGACGGCCTCATCGGGTTGGTGCCCACCGGGGTGATCGCACGGCAGCAGAACTGCCCGTTCTGCCCGGGCGCGAACGAGACAACGGTGCAGCTCACGCCGGTCAGGTCCCGGGTGCCGATCCCCACCAGGATCAGGGATCTGGACGGCAAGAAGATCGCCGGTGTGGTGGTCAAGAAACCCACCAACCCCTGGCAGCCCGGTCAGAAGTGGGAGTTCCCGACCTACGTGGTCCCGAAGAAGCAGGACTTCCTCATCGTGCTCAACGCCCGCCGCAGTCGGGTGCCGGTGCGCACCCACGTGCTGGCCGCCACCGGCCAGTTCTCAGTGGGCACCAAGGGCGCCACTGTGCCGGCGCGTGGGCGGGGCGTGATCGGACTGGTCCCCGAGAAGGGGTTGATCGTCTACGGGACGGACCGGTATGCCGAACTGGGGGCGCTGGAGTTCGTGGACAGCCTGCCCACACTGCAGGTGGAGGTGCTGGCCGGCGCGCAGTCGGCGGGCGATTCCTTCCTGGTCGGTCGGCTCAACGAGCGCAGCAAGAAGGTCGTGCTCTTCACCGCAGACCGACGCCCCGGCAGCGCGGGGGCGTCGGCCACCATGGCGTTCGCCAACGCGCGCGGGGTGCCGGTTGAGGTGAGAGCCTGGCTCGCGACGACCTTGCCGAGCAAGGCGCGACTGGTCGTCGACTACTCAGCCTGGTCCGCCAAGGAACGTAAGGGGTTGATCGCATATGTGATGTCGCGGGGTCATCGCAAGCGGGTGCCGGTGACGTTCCCCCACTGAGTGCCCTTGCCAGGGCCCTTCGAACCGGACCCTTCGGCACCGGATGCCGGGTTGGCTGCACCGATCGGAGTGGGCCGATGAGTGTTCGAGTTGGTGGGGCCGCCGTGCGCGGTGACGTCGGCCAGGTCGACCCAACACCCTGGCACCGCCCTTGATCGGCTTCCCCGACTCAGCCCAGGGGCTGCGCATCGAGCCGGCCTCGCGTCCACTGCGACGGTTCCGGTAGCAGGGGGAACCGGTGGTGACGATGCCCTGCGCCATCAGAAGGGGAGCACCGATCGGCAGGCGTGGCACGTTCTGCTGCAGACGTGCCCCCAGTGCCCCTCAGCGGGGTCCTTCACCCACATCGGCCGGTCGGCGACGCCCTGCCTTGGGTGTCGACACCAGCGAGGGCGGCTCCAGCACCGGGCGACTGTCTCCTGGAACCGCAGGGGCGCCTCGGGCAGCAGGTGGTCCTGTGCGCGCACGTCGGCGTAGTGGGCGGCGTGACCGTTCAGCGCCTGCGGGCCCACAACCGTTCTGCCCTGTCGGGACCGAAGGAGGGTGCTGGGCCGGCGGCACCCTAGGCGAGTTCCTCGAAGATCTCCCAGAACCGGGAGCGAAGCATGTGCCGGGCGCCGTCACTGAGGTCGTAGGTGCCCAGCCCGTCGCTGAGGTCCAGAAGTAGCGCCCGGTCGACCTCGCTGGGGATGAACGGCTTTCCGGCTGCGAGCCGGCTGACGTCCGCGGGTGTGGCGCTCTTGAGGTAGGAGCCCAGCACTTGTCGCACGACGGCTTCCACCTCGGCCTCGAGGTCGCCCAGGGCATCGTAGCCCGGGTACACCACGGTCCTCCCGCCGGTCGAGGCAGTGTAGGCGACCGCAGGCGAGGGACTGGCCGGCACCGGTCGCCGCGCGCCGAGATCCTTCGGCGTGGGGATCGAAGGAGTGGCGGGCGTGACCACCACCGGGGCGGGTTCGGGAGCCTCCACCTTCACCAGCCAGTCGTGGATCGACTCCGGCGGCAGGATCATCAGTTCGTCAGCAGCACGCAGCAGGTGATGGCTGACCCCGTGCGGCTTGTTGTCCACGCTCGGCACCGCCAGGATCACCACCTGGACCCCGTGCACCTGGGCCTCTTCCACCGCCTCGGTGAGGTCGTCGTCGCCGGAGACGAGGAAGAAGACATCCGCGGCGCCGTTGCGGGCGTGGGAAACCAGATCCAGTCCGATGCGTAGGTCGACGCCCTTCTGCTGCCCATCGACTCCGAATCGGCCCAGTCGCAGTTTGACCCGGGGGAGTTCCCCGATACGTCGCTGCTGCGGGTCGGGCACGGCGTCCTTGGCGGAGTCGTACCAGTGGATGCGCAGCAGTGGCAGTCCGGAGGCTTCCTCCGCCTGCCGGCTGAGTGCCTCGATCAGCTTGCGGTACTCCACATGGATGCCGTTGCGCAGGGACGTGCCGGTTGCTCTGGTCGCCGCAGAGGCGAGCAGGTAGCCGGCATCGACGAACACCGAACACTTCGACCTCATGTCTCAAGGATGTCAGTGAAAGCCCGATCCCGGGCCACGGTGTCCCGGTCACCGCGTGTCGCGGGTAGCCGGGCCAGCAGGCTCACCCCCCAGGGTCGTGGGGTCCGCATCAGTCGGAGAGGTGCGGCCACGGAACGAATACACCGGCGGCCTCGATCCGCTGGCTGAACGTGACCGACTGGGGGCTGGCGCGCAGCACCGACAGGTCGACCGCGTCCTGTGCCGGGGCATGGGGCACCGCCGGGTCGCCCGACCAGATAGCCCGGGTCGCGGGCTGGGTGTCCACCAGGAAGGCGGCGACGTAGGCCAGCGCCGCGGCGTGCTTGCACCAGTCGAAGTCGCATCCATACGGGCAGGTGCAGTCCGCCTGGATGCGGTCGCTGCCGGAGATCACCACCTTGTCCAGACGGACCTGGTAGGGCGTGCGCGACGATCCCTGGATCTTGGCGCTGAAGCCCTCCGCTCCGGCCTCCACCCCGATGACCTGGCCTGCTCGCGCGTACGTGCGGCCACGGGCCAGGATGGCGCTGGTGCACTCAGTGGTGGCCGCCTCCACGAGGTCCAGCGCGGCCGGTTCGGTGACCTTGCCCGGTTTGGGGACCTTCACGCCGCCCTTGACGGCGATGCGCGGCTTGGCCTCGAACCAGCCGCCGCTCACTGGAGAACCTCGTCACGGACCAGTCCGACCAAGGCGGACAGTTCGTTGTCAGACAGTTCGGTGACCGCGGACTCGGTGGAGCGGACCACCGAGGCGGCTAGTTCGCGCTTCGACTGCAGTGCCTGATCGATGCGGTCCTCCAGCGTGCCGGGGCAGACCAGGACGTGCACCGACACCTTCTGGTGCTGGCCGATGCGCCACACCCGGTCGGAGGCCTGGTCCTCGACCGCCGGGTTCCACCAGCGGTCCAGGTGGATGACGTGGTTGGCACGCACGAGAGTCAGCCCGGTGCCGCCGGCCTTCAGTGAGGCGATCAGAAGTGGCGGGCCATCGGCCTGCCCGAAGGCGGTCACTGTTGCTGCCCGGGCGCTGCGCGAGTCCGAACCCGTCAGCGTGAGCACCTGCACACCGAGCTCCTCACGCAGATGCGCGGCGAGGTCGGGCACGAACGAGGCGAACTGGGTGAACACGACCACCGCCTGCCCCTCGTCGATGATCTGCGCACACAGATCCACCAGCCGGCTGATCTTGCCAGAACGGTCTGCGAGACCGCGACGGGACTCGGTCAATAGTGCCGGATGCACGCAGATCTGCTTGAGTCGTGAGATTCCGCCCAGCACAGCCGCACGTCGGCGGATCCTGCCGTCGTCGACCGTGCCCGCTGCCTGTCGTAGTTCGTCCAGGGCGCCCAGCATGTCGGTCACGACGGCCTCGTAGGCGCCCACCTGCTCACGGGTCATCGTGCAGTCGTCGCGGATCACCTGGCGATCGGGCAGGTCGGGCAGGATTCCCGGGTCGGTCTTCACCCGGCGCAGGATGAACGGGCCGACGACCGCGCGCAACCGGGACAGGTCTTCCGGATCAGCTGACTGGTACCGGTCCTTGAACGTCTTGCGGCGGGGGAGCAGGCCGGGCTGAGCGAACGCCAGCAGCGACCAGAGGTCGCCGAGGTGATTCTCCACCGGCGTGCCGGTCACGGCCAGTCGGTGGGTGGCCGTGAGCGCCCGGGCCGCGCGGGCCGCGTGGGTGTCCGGGTTCTTGATGGCCTGTGCTTCGTCCAGCACGACCCGATGCCATTCGGTGTCGGACAACCTTGGATCGCGGGCCAGCAGGCCATAGGTCGTGACCACGATGTCGGCATCCAGCGGACCGCGTTCGCTTCCGTGGAAGGCCTGCACCCGCAGACCGGGGGTGAACTGGGCGGCCTGCCGGGCCCAGGTGTCCACCAGTGTCACCGGGCAGACCACCAGGGTCGGCCCGGGGCGGTCTGCCTGAATCCAGGCGAGCACCTGCAGGGTCTTGCCCAAGCCCATGTCGTCGGCCAGGACGCCGCCGACCCGGTTGTCGGCCAGCCAGGTCAGCCACTCCAGGCCGGCCTTCTGGTAGGGGCGCAGCGTTGCCCGCACGGCCTGCGGCGGCTCGATCCGTCTGGCAGGCTTCAACCCCTGGGGCAGAATGTCACCCGCGTCGATCACGACGCCCTCGAAGGCCTCGTCGGCCAGCAGATCAGCCGGTGTCACCGCCCGTCGCAGACGCCGAGCCAGGGCCGCGAGTCGTTGCAGGTCCGAGGCGCCGATCCGCACCCAGCGGCCTTGTACCGCGACGAGTTCGGACTTGGCCGCGGCCAGCGCCATGAAGTCCTCGGTGGTCAGCGGTTCACCGTCTACTTGAACCTCAGCCGTGAGTTCCAAGCCCTGAAGTTCCAGAACTCCAGTTCCACCTGAGGTTGAGAGTCTGCGACGCACCGGTGAAGTGCGCAGCAGCCCACCCGGTGCGATCACGTCGAAACCGGCCGGCTGCAGGCGAGGTGCGATGTGATCGAGGAACTCCAGAACCTCGGCGGCCAGCAACTGGACGGTTCCTCCCGCCAGTAGTTCCAGCACCGCGGGCAGGCGCTTGCCCCACGCCCTGCGCAGTGCCTCGACCTCGATGCGGCGGAACCGATCCCAGGTGCTCTCGCCGGCGCCGAACAGGCCCGGATCCGCCGTACCCCAGGGCAACCGGGTGGTCGGCTCATCGATGCGGATCGCCAGCGGGTCGAGGAACCAGCCATCCGCGGATTCGCCCGGCGGGTTGAGGACGATTGCCAGCCTGGCGTTCGCACCCGCACGGGCGACGACCTGATCGGCCCACCGCCGCAGCGAGGGCCACTGCGAGCGCGAAGGCACAGGCGGCTGCGCATCGGTGGCCGGACCGGCATGCCGATCGACCACCTCGTCCACGAGTCGGCGCAGTCGCGCCTCAGCGTCCGGGGCGTTGACCAAGCCCGTCTGCAGGCAGCCGGCGATCGCATCGTCGAGGTCGGTGGCGAGGTCCGGGTCCGGGGCGGCCAGCCAGGTCCAGCCGAGATCGCCGGGCACTGGGACGCTCCGGCATTGTGCCGCGCGCAGGGCGGCGGTGCTCAGATGCCCGAGCGACTGCGTGCGGGCGGTGGCCCCGGACTCGATGACGTCGGCCAGCCAGCCTGCAAACGCCGCATCGACCTGCCGTGGCCACAACTTCGTCCGTCGTGCACCGCCGGTGACCGGCAGCGCACGCAGGGTTCCTGGACCGGCCCCGGCCGCGGTGGTCCACAGGCCGTGCTCGTCCAGGATGACGTCGATGGGGGTGTTGAGCCCGCTGCGTTTGGGCACGGGCCAAGGCTAGCCCGCCGTGCCGATCCGAATGTGCCGAGTCAGCCCTTCCTGACCTCGGCCGAGAAGGTTCACGGGTAGCCGGTCTTGCTGGCCGCCGATCTTGCCCGTTCGTAGCTCCGGTGTCGACGGTGGACCAGTTCTCGGTGTCCCCGGCCTGCGCGGGAGTCGCCAGTGCGCTGCAGGCGAGACCGGCCAGGACGCCCCCATGGACCAGCTTCGAGGGATGCATGATCAGCTCCCTTTGGCGCGGCAGGATACGCCGGTCCGGCGAGGTGGGCAAGGGACGTGCTCGCCCACGACCCGCTGTCAGGGTGCACTGCCCATCCCCATGTCCGGCCAGCAGACTGGGCATGGTGCGGGTATTCCGTGAGATCAGTACCGGAAGGGGTGTCTGACATGGCCCAGTGGGTGTTGTTCGCGATCGCATCGGCATTCTTCGCCGGGCTGACGGCGGTCCTGGCCAAGGCGGGGGTCGAGACGGTGGACTCCAACCTGGCCACCCTGATCCGAACCGCCGTGATCCTGGTCTTCGCCGCCGGCATCGTCCTGGCCACCCGTGCCTGGCAGAGTCCCGGTGTACTCGCCCCGCGAACCCTCATCCTGTTGGTTCTGTCGGGCCTGGCCACAGGTGCCTCCTGGCTGTGCTACTTCCGGGCGCTGCAACTCGGACAGGCCTCCCGGGTGGCGCCCATCGACAAACTCGGGGTCGTCTTCGCAGTGGTGCTGGCGGTGGTCTTCCTCGGAGAGCAGGTCAACGCCCGGCTGCTCGCGGGGCTCGGCCTGATCGTGGGCGGGGC
Organism: Actinomycetota bacterium; assembly: GCA_035429705.1. Classification (GTDB taxonomy): domain Bacteria; phylum Actinomycetota; class Actinomycetes; order S36-B12; family UBA10799; genus JADKAV01. Next base: position 651 of record DAOMFH010000040.1, on the reverse strand, counting down.
GTTGCTGGTCGCTGTGAGTTGACCCGTTTGTCGGGGGCGCCTCGCCGGCCGGCAGCGCGAGCGGGGGAGCCGCCATGGGGGAAGGCCCCAGCGGGCGGTGTCAACTGCCGCGCAGTGCCACGATGGGGAGGGGGGTTTGCGACGAGGAGGGAACTGTGGCGAAGAAGACGGTCCAGCCGGCCTGGCGGGAGACGAAGGCCCGCGAAGGCTCCTATCGGGCGGCGTTCAGGTTCGAACCTCCTGGCATCAAACACCCGAGTGCCGGATGGGTGCAGATGTTCAAGGACGAGTTCGGGATGACGGACACCGACTTCGTCGCGCCCAGGACACAGGGCGACGAGCAGGTCACCCTCGACGGCCGACCCGGGATGGGGCCGGAGCACCGGGCCGCGATAGTCGCCATCGTCGGGGCGGACAACGTCCAGGACGACGACTTCAGCCGGGTGCGCTACGGGCACGGCAAGGCACTCGATGAGAATCTGGCTCTGCGGGCCGGACGGGTCGGGGCGGTGCCCGACCTGGTGGTGCACCCGCGCCACAAGCAGGATGTGGCCGAGATCGTCGGCTACTGCGCGCAGCACCGGATTCCGGTGGTGCCCTACGGGGCGGGGTCGGGGGTCGTGGTGGGGACCCGGGCAGATCGGGGCGGTA
>DAOMFH010000039.1:0-12093 GCA_035429705.1 Actinomycetota bacterium | reverse complement strand
CCGGTCCCCCAGGTCAGCACCGGCGAGTGCGACGTGTGCGACGACGGGCCGGACGAGCGCAAGCCGTGGGACCTGTTGTCCGTGCTACGGAGGCGCTGACCGGATCAGTCGCGGGGACTGCGCCGGGGGGCTGCCTCCCCCGCCACGGGTGATGCTCCCGCGCGGCGTCGATGCTGGACTGCAGCCGGGAGGTCTCTCATGTCCGAGAATCTGATGCTCATCGTGGCCGGCTACCCGCAACCGGAAACGGCCCAGCAGGAGTTCGACACTCTGGTCGGCAAGGTCCGGGACAAGTCCGTGAAGGCCCGGGCCATGATCCTGGTCGGCAAGGACACCGAAGGCGAAGTCACGGTCAAGGACACCGGTGACCACCGCGGGCGCAAGGGCGCCGGGTGGGGCGGCGGCGTCGGCCTGCTGGTCGGTCTGTTCGCCCCGCCGCTGATCGGCTCCGTGGCCGTCGGCGCCGCGGCCGGGGCCATCGTGGGCAAGTTCGCCGGGCACAAGGTCCGCTCATCGATCGAGGACAAGGTCGCGCAGTCGCTCAAGCCCGGCAGTGCGGTGATCATCGGGATCTTCCCGGCGGATCAGCGGCTGGCGGTTGAACGGGCGCTCCCGGGTGCCCTGCTGAAGTCGGTCGTGGAGTCCGACGAGGACAGCCTCTCCGAACTCAAGTCGGCGCTGGCCGAGGCGATGGGCAAGTTCAACCCCGACCGCACCGTGCTGCCCATCCCGGACCGGCAGTTCGGCGGGGTCATGGGACGGACTCTGGCGGAGTCCGTGCCCGACTGGTCGTTCATCCCCGGTGTGCAGGCTCCCGAAGACGCCCCCAACGTGCTCGTGATCCTGATCGACGACGCCGGCTACGGCTCCATCGACTCGTTCGGCGGCCCCGTCGCCACGCCCAACTTCACCCGCGTGCAGAACATGGGGGTGACCTACAACCGGTTCCACGTGACCGCCGTGTGCTCGCCGACCCGCGCGGCGCTGCTCACCGGTCGCAACCAGCACCGGGTCGGTTTCGGGTCCATCGCCGAGTACCCCGGCCCGTTCCCCGGCTACAGCGCCTCGAAGCCCAAGTCCTGCGCCGGGCTGCCCCGGATCCTGCGGGAGAACGGCTACGTGACCGGCGGGTTCGGCAAGTGGCACCTCACTCCGGACAACGTGCAGGGTGCGGCCGGACCGTTCGACCACTGGCCCAAGGCCTGGGGATTCGACCACTGGTGGGGCTTCCTGTCCGGCGCCGCCGGGCAGTACGACCCGATCATCACCATGGACGACTCGGTGGTCGGGGTGCCCGAGGGAAAGGACGGCGAGCTCTACTACTTCCCGGACGACCTGACCGACAAGGCCGTCGAGTGGCTGCACGCCGTGCGCGCCCAGGACACGGCCAAGCCATGGATGATGTACTACTCGACCGGCTGTGCACACGCGCCCCACCACGTCGCACCGGAGTGGGCCGACAAGTACAAGGGGACGTTCGACGACGGCTGGGACGCCCTGCGGGAGCGGACCCTGGCCAAGCAGAAGGAACTCGGCATCGTCCCGGAGGACACCGAGCTGACCGCACGCCCCGATGTGTTCCCGGCCTGGGACTCCCTGACCGACACACAGAAGAAGCTCTACGTGCGGCAGATGGAGGTCTACGCGGGCTACCAGGACAACGCCGACTGGAACGTCGGGCGCCTGCTGGACGCGATCGACGAGATGGGCGATCTGGACAACACGCTGATCTTCTACATCTGGGGCGACAACGGCGCCAGCATGGAGGGCACCGTGACCGGCTCGTTCAACGAGATGACGTTCCTCAACGGCATCGTCCTGGACGCCGACCACCAGCTCGAGCTCATCGAGCAGTACGGCGGCATCGAGGCGATCGGCAGCGACCACACCGCGCCGCACGTCGCGGCGGCCTGGGCCCACGCGATGAACGCCCCCTTCCAGTGGGGCAAGCAGATGGCCAGCCACCTCGGCGGCACGCGTGACCCGATGGCGGTCGCCTGGCCCGCGCGCCTGCAGCACGACGCGGCGGTGCGCAGCCAGTTCACGCACTGCATCGACGTGGCCCCGACCGTTCTGGAGGCCGCCGGAATCCCCGAGCCGACGGTGGTGGACGGCATCGCCCAGGAACCGATGGACGGCACGAGTTTCCTGTACTCCCTCGACGAACCGGACGCCCCGGAGCGGCACACGACGCAGTACTTCGAGATGTTCGGTGGTCGCGCCATGTACTCCGAGGGCTGGTGGGCCGCCTCGCGGCCCGACCGCATCCCCTGGGACTTCTCCACCGGGACCCTGGCGCAGTTCGGCCCGGACTCCGGATGGGATCCGGACAGGGATGCGCCCTGGGAGTTGTACGACCTCACCACGGACTTCTCCCAGGCACACAACGTGGCCGATCAGCACCCCGACAAGGTGACGGAACTGCAGGAGCTCTGGTGGCGGGAAGCCGAGCGCAACCGGGTACTGCCCCTGTGGGCGGGCGCGGCGATCATGTTCGGAATCCTCCCGCCGCTTCCGACGGTCAGCCGGTACACCTTCGCCGGCGATGTGCAGAACGTCCAGCGCGGGATGATCCCCCGCATCTACGGACGCTCGTACGCCATCGAGGCCGATCTGCACGTCCCAGACGGGGGCGCGCAGGGGGTCATCGTCGCCAACGCGGACTTCATCGGCGGCTTCGGGCTGTGGGTGGACGCCGAGGGCAAACTGCGGCACACCTACTCCCTGCTGGGGGTGGAGACCTACCGGCAGGCGGCGTCGAAACCGCTGCCCGCCGGGGACGTGAAGGTCAAGATGCTGTTCGCCTCGCAGAAGCCGGAGCCAGGCAGCGGTGGGCACGTGAGCCTGTTCGTCAACGACGAACTGGTCGGCGAGGGGGACCTGGCGCAGACCGTCCCGATCGCGTTCACGAGTTACGCCGGGATGGACATCGGCCGGGACAACGGCCTGGTGGTCGACCTGGAGTACGAGCCCAAGGCCCCGTACCCGTTCACCGGCACCGTGCGCAACGTGGTCTTCGACCTGGCACCCGAGACCCACACGACCGAGCAGTCCCTGCACGAGCAGGCGATGAGCCACACGGTGGGGCAGGGCGCCGCCGGCTGAGGCGGGGCTCGCGCCGCACCAGTCACGCACCGAAGTTGGCCGGCCCTCAGAGGGAACCGGCCAACTTCGCCACATGGGACCGCGGACGTGTCAAAGGGAGGCAAGCCACGCCCGCGGCCGTTTCTGGTCAGCCCAGCGCTTTCGCCCTTCTGGACTACGCACTCCCCGTCGCTGAGAATCCCCCGTGCGCCCGGGTCGCGCGCACCTCAGACGCTCTTGAGTTCTTTGCCGTGCACGATGACCGCGTAGAGGATGAACACGTCCAGCGTGATGACGACGATGGCCCAGACCGGGTACACCGGCATCCACACGAAGTTCAGGATGATGCTCAGGATCACCAGGATCACCGCGATCGTGCGGCCGAACAGGTTGCCCTGCATGACCAGGAAGCCGCACAGCAGCAGCAACAGGCCCAGGATCATGTGCACCCATCCCCAGCCCGTGACGTTGAGGAACAGCGCCCCCTCCTTGCCGAGGATGACGACATCGTTCTGGAAGATCGCGATGAAGCCCTGAATGGCCCACAGCGCCCCCGCGATGATCATCATGATTCCGGCGAACACCACCCAGCCCGTCCAGCCGGTGGGTTCTTGTGTCGAACTGCTCATGTCTGCCTCCGTCCGGGCGCACCCCGCGTGCGCCCATCGGCAACGCTAGGCTCCGCAGTCACCTGCCGGATCACCCGATGAGGGGGATATCCCGGGCACCGGGGTCTGGCAGTGTCGGCGGCGGGAAGGAGGTGCCGTGCCCACTGCGCAGCGAGTGTTCCAACTGATGGCCAAGCCGACCGGCGCCATCTGCAACCTCGACTGCGACTACTGCTTCTTCCTGTCCAAGGAGCAGTTGTACCCGGGATCGGCCTTCCGGATGGCCGACGACGTACTGCGCACCTACGTGCAGCAGTTGCTGGCCGCGCACCCGCCGGACGCCGAGGTCACGTTCGCCTTCCAGGGTGGCGAACCGACCATGATGGGCATCGACTTCTTCGCCCGGTGCCTGGAGCTGCAGCAGGAGTGCAAGCAGCCCGGCCAGCAGGTGCTGAACACGATCCAGACGAACGCCACGCTGATCGACGCCCGGTGGGCGCGCTTCCTGGCGGACAACGAGTTCCTCGTGGGGGTCTCCATAGACGGCCCCCGGGAGATGCACGACGCCTACCGGCGCGACAAGGGCGGCAAGCCGACGTTCGACCGGGTCGTCGCCGGCCTGCGCCAGCTGCAGGACGCGGGCGCCGAATGGAACGCCCTGACCACGGTGAACGCCGCCAACGCCGACCACGGGTCGCGGGTCTACCACTTCCTGACCGGGGAACTGGGGGCCCGGTTCATCCAGTTCATCCCGATCGTCGAGCGGGTGCCCGAGAACCTGCTGCCCATCGCCGAGCGGTCCGGCTGGGGCGCCCGCAACCACCGCACGGTCCTTTACACCCAGACCGGGTCGGCGGTGACCAGCCGGTCGGTGCGCCCGCAGCAGTACGGGCGGTTCCTCATCGACGTGTTCGAGCACTGGGTGCGCAACGACGTGGGCGATGTCTTCGTGCAGATGTTCGACACCACGCTGGCCCACTTCGTCGGCTACGAGAACGTCGGCCTGTGCGTGCACGCACGCACCTGCGGCGACGCCCTGGCCCTGGAGCACAACGGCGACGTCTACTCCTGCGACCACTTCGTTGAGCCCGATCACCTCGTGGGCGGTCTCGCCGACGGCCGGACGCTGCTGGAGATTGTGAACTCCCCGGCCCAGCGCGCCTTCGGCAAGGCCAAACTCGACACACTGCCCGACTACTGCCGGCGATGTGACGTGCGCTTCGCGTGCAACGGCGGCTGCCCCAAGGACCGGTTCGCAACAACCCCGGACGGCGAACCCGGCCTGCACTACCTGTGCGAGGGCTACCAGCAGTTCTTCCGGCACGTCGACAAGCCGATGCGGCTCATGACGGCCCTGCTGCGCCAGGGCGGCTCGGCCGACGAGATCCGCCGCTGGTACGCCACACGCGACGCCACCCGGGATCCAGGACTACCCTGCACTTGCGGTCGCCAGCGGCCGTTCGGGCAGTGCCACGCAGCAGGGGTATTCACAGGAAGGACCACCCCATGACCGAACGAATGACCGTGGAGCAGCGCCGGGCCGCGGGCCGCGCCGCACGCGAGACCGCTCCGCCCGAAAGCCACGCCGACTGGGAACCCGCTGCTGACCGCCGCGATCCGATCGGCATCCTGCAGGCACAGAACCAGGAGCGCCTGCCGTTCCTGGTTCCGGTCCGGCACGCCCGCATGCGGGTCTCCCCCTTCACGTTCTACCGCGGCGCGGCGGCGATCATGGCCCAGGACCTGAGCCGCACCCCCGACAGCGGGCTGTGGGTGCAGGCCGGCGGAGACGCACACCTGTCCAACTTCGGCGCGTACGCGTCACCGAGCCGGCAACTGGTGTTCGACGCCAATGACTTCGACGAGACGCTGCCGGCACCCTGGGAGTGGGACCTCAAACGGCTCGCCGCCAGCCTCGTCATCGCGGCCCAGAACCTCGGCCTGCCCGAGGACAGGCAGCGCAAGATCGCAGCCCACACGGTGCATGCCTTCCGGACCGCCATGCAGGGCTACGCACAGAAACCGGTCATGGACATCTGGTACGAGTACCTGACCGCCCAGGACATCGAGGACTGGAAGGGGCTGCCCAAGGAGGAAATGCGGGAGCGCCTCGACCGGTTCGCCACGAAGGCGCGCAGCCGGACCAGCCTGCAGGCCCTCGCCAAACTGACCACCAGCGAGTCCGGTCATCTGCGGATCAAGAGCCAGCCGCCGCTGCTGTGGCCGCTGGACGAGGTGCCCCTCGGCTTCCCGGCCGACGAGGTGCGCGAGCAGGCCATGGCGGTCTACCAGCAGTACATCACCACCACGGACGACCACATCCAGGAACTGCTGTCCCGCTTCAAGATCGTGGACATCGGACTGAAGGTGGTCGGGGTGGGCAGTGTCGGCACCCGCTGCTTCATCGTCCTGCTGGAGGGCCGCGATCAGGACGACCCGCTGTTCCTGCAGGTGAAGGAGGCGACCAACTCGGTGCTCGAGGACTACCTGCGGCCCAGCCGGTACGAGAACCAGGGGCAACGCGTCGTCGAGGGTCAGCGGATGGTGCAGGCACAGACCGACATCTTCCTCGGCTGGACGAAGGGGGTGCTGGGCAAGCACTACTACGTGCGACAGCTGCGCGACTGGAAGGGTTCGGCCGATGTCGAGCAGGGAACGTACAAGCAACTGCGCTTCTACGCCGGCCTGTGCGCCCACACCATGGCCCGCGGCCACGCCCGCTCGGGCGACCCGGTAGCGATGGCCGAGTACATGGGCACGGACCGAGTGCTCGACAACGCCATCGCCGAGTTCTCGATGCGGTACTCCCGGCAGAACACGCAGGACTACGCACACTTCACCCAGGCGATCGAGGACGGGCAACTGCCGGTGGCGGACAGCGGATACTGACGGGAGACGGGCCGCTGCGGCGGCAGGCTCATATATCATTGGGCGGATTGCCGGGCTTCCCGTTGTGCCCGGCGGAACGGAAAGCCCGGCATGGTGAACCTGGCCGACGTGGGGATCACCTACGGCACCCCGGCCTCCAAGTTGCGCCCACCCCGGATCCGCCACGCCGAACTCACCCGGTCTGCCATCCTCGACCGGGGACGTGTGGCCCAGGCCGAGATCCTGGCCATCGCCGCCCCCGCCGGGTTCGGCAAGAGCACCCTGGCCATCCAGTGGGCTTCACGATGCGACCGTCCCGTGGTGTGGCTGACCTGCGACGAGACCGACCGGGACGAACTGGTGCTCCTGCGGGATCTGTACGCGGCCGTCCAGCAGGCTGTTCCCGAGCACCCGGCGCCCAGGGGACCGCTCACCCTGGAGGAACCCGCCTACTCCCGGCAGGTGCTGCCCGGCTTCCTGCGTAGTGTCGGCGAGGTCCCCGGTGCGGTGACGGTGGTTCTCGACGATGTGCACCTCGCGTCGGGGGAACGGACCGGCCACCTGCTCAAGTCGTTCGTCGATGCCCTCCCGCTCGGATCGCAGATCGCGCTGGTCGGCCGGTCGCTGGCGCGCCTGCCCCTGCCGCTGTGGCGCGGCCAGGGCCGGGTGGTCGACGTGACCGTCGAGGATCTGTCGTTCGGGCCGCCCGAGATCCGCGAGGCCCTTCAGCAGTTCACCCATGACACGGTCGCGGCAGACACCGTCGCGCGTGTGCAGGAGACCACCGAGGGGTGGCCCGTGGCCGTCTACCTGGTGTCCCAGGCCGGCCCCGACCGCCCACTTTCGTCTACCGCGGAGTTCCTCGAATCTGAGGTGCTCGCTCCCCTGGCCGCAGACCTGCGGGCATTCGTCGCCGAGACCGCCGCGCTGGGAACCGTGAACGTCGACCTGGCGACCGCGGCCACCGGTCAGCGCGGTGCCGGCCACCTGCTGACCGAGGCCATCCCGACGGTGCTGATGAAGACGAACCGCGGGGAGTGGTTCCACTACCACCCCCTTCTCCAGGACTGTGCGACCGCGATGCTGGCCCGGGAGGATCCGCAGAGACTGCAGCAGGTGCGTTCGGCAGCAGCGCTGTGGTACCTCTCCCGGGGTTTCCTCGAGCAGGCCGTCCGCTACGCCCTGCTCTCCGGCGACCGGGAAACCCTCGGCGAGGTGATCTGGCCGGCGGCGCGCCTGTCGCTGTTGCAGGGCCGGGCCCAGACCGTACGGGAATGGCTGGACCTCATCCCCGAACCCACGATCTTGCAGACCCCGGCCCTGGCGGTGACCGCGGCGTGGACCGGTATGGCCACAAGCGACTTCGGCAACGTGCTCCAGCATTGCGAGGCGGCCCTGCGCATGATGCCACCCGGCTGGCGCACCGACACCACATCATCAACCGTGGCCCCCCACCTGGCGATACTGCTGTCCCTCACAGGCCTCACCATTTCCGGGCCGCGCGAGGCCGTGGACCTAGCACGGGCGGCGGAGGCGGGCCTGCGGGCAGGTGACCCGATCAGGGCACTGACCAAACTCATCGTCGGCGTCAACCTCGCGCTGCTCGGGGACCAAGATGCGGATCAGGCCATTACCCGTTCACTGGCGATCTCCAGGTCCGCCGGAGTCACAACCACCGAGATCGAGGCCTTGACGATGCTCGGTCTGCTGCAGTTTGCCGCCGGTGACGACACCGCCGGTTGTGAGTCGATCGAGGCCGCGCTGCAGGTTCACGCGTTTCATGACTTCACCCGGATGACCGCGACCGCGGGGATTCTGGCGATGGGCGAGGTCGCCCTGCGGGGATTCCGGGGGAGCAAGGCGGAGGCCAAGCGGGCGATCGAGAACCTGCAGACCCTCAGGCCGGAACTGGAACCCCTGATTCCCTGGTACCGGCCCCTGGCCGGATCCATCCTGGCGTTCATCAGTGTGCGGATGGGCGACCTCGACGGCTTCCAGCGCTACATCGCGTGGTGCGAGGAGGGCGAGGCCGGGGCGAGCGCCCTTTGCCAGAGGTGGGCGGCCCGGGCCCGCCACGAGTACGGCGGCGTCAACCCGTTGCGGGCGCTCAGTCCTGCGGAGATGCGCGTGTGGGGGCTGCTGAAGGGTCGCTTGACGCTCAGCGAGATCGCGGACGCGCTGTTCCTGTCCCGCGAGACCGTCAAGACCCACACGATGAGCATCTACCGCAAGCTGGGCGTCTCCTCCCGTCGCGAGGCGCAGGACCTCGCCGACTCCTGGGAGTAGCACGGGGGCTGGTGCGACGGCCGCCGCGAGGTCACGTCAGGCACGCAGTCCGAGTCGTGCACTCAGCCGGGGCGTCAGCGCAGAACCTGCGCCGCGGCGGCTATCTCCGCCGGGTCCCCCGGTGCGGGAATCCATGGCAGCGTCAGGCCGTCCCTGCCCGCATACCGCGGCACCACATGCAGGTGGAAGTGGTACACCGTCTGCCAGGCCGCCGCCCCGCAGGCATTCACCAGGTTCACACCGTCGGCCCCCAGCCGGTCGATCGCCCGGCGAGCCACCTCCTGGGCCAGTTCGGTGCAGTGGGCCAGTTCGCCGGCAGTGATCGACAACAGATCCTCGGCATGCTGCTTGGGGATGACCAGGGCATGTCCGCGGGTGGCCGGATTGATGTCCATGAAGGCCAGCGCCCGGTCGGTCTCGGCGATCTGCTCCGCGGGCAGGTCCCCGGTCACGATGGCGCAGAAGATGCAGCACATGGCCGCGAGCATAGGCCCAGCGGCATGCTCTCGCCCGGTCGGCCTGCACCGTGCTCGGGCCCTCGCGGGCCTTGCGTTCATTCCCCGTGCCAGCCTGACCCGCAATCATGCCCGGAGACCCGAGTTCGTTCGCTCGGCAATGCGCGCGCACAGTCATGGAGTCGTCTGCGCTGAATCACCCGTCGCAGGTGATTGCCCCCGGCCGCCGGGAACGGCACTCTAGTTGGGGAGGTCCTTCATGAACGATGTCACGCGCACGCCCGAACAGGCCGAGATCGACCGGTTGCAGGCCGAGATCGCCGGCCTGAAGAAGCAGTTGGGTACAGCCCCGCCCGCACCGAAGCAGAAGCGGCACTGGGTCCGCACATTCTGGTCCACGCTGCTGATCGTGGTCGCGTGCCTGCTGGCACCCCTGTCCGTGGTGTCGGTGTGGGCCCGCGGTGAGGTCACCGACACGAATCGGTACGTAGAGACCGTCGCGCCCCTGGCCAGCGACCCCGCGATCCAGCAGGCGGTCACGACCCGGATCACCAACGAGATCTTCACGTACGTGGATGTCCCGGCACTGACCAGCGAGGCCGTTGCGACCATCTCCTCGAACCGCAGTCTCACGCCACAGCAGACCGCCGCCCTGCAGGCCCTGACCGGACCGATCAACCAGGGTATCCAGTCCTACACCGAGGACGCGGTGGCGAAGATCGTCCAGTCCGATCAGTTCGCCGCCGCCTGGGTGGAAGCCAACACCCTCGTGCACCAGCAGTTGAACGCGGCCCTGACCGGTCAGCACACCGACAAGGCCCTGCAGGTCCAGAACAACCAGGTCGTGCTGGACCTGGGCAACCTGATCAACCAGGTCAAGCAGTTGCTGATCAGCAAGGGCTTCACCGTCGCCGAGAAGATCCCCTCCACGAACGCGACGATCGTGCTGTTCGACGTCCCCAACGCGTCGGCGATCCAGACCGGCTACAACCTGCTCAACACGATCGGGTTCTGGCTCCCGCTGGTCGCGATCACCCTGGCGGTGGCCGGCGTGTTCATCAGCCACACCCCGAGCAAGGCATTGGCCTGGCTCGGCTTCGGGCTGATGCTGGCCTTGGCGGTGGGTGCCGGGCTGCTGGCTTACGGACGTTCCACATACCTCAACGACCTGCCCGCCACGGTGGACACCGCAGCCGCGACGGCGTTCTTCGACCAGATCACGGTGTTCCTGAAGCAGTCGCTGTGGGCCGGGGCAGCCGCCGGCCTGGTGTTCCTGCTGGGTGGGCTGCTCACGGGCGCCAGTCGTGCTGCCACAGGCATCCGGTCCGTGCCGGTCCGGATGGCGGCCGGTATCCAGGGCTGGCTGGACGGCCTCGGCCTGCACATGACCGCCGCGCGCACCTGGGTGGCCGCCCAGGCGACCGGCCTGCGTATCGCCGTCACCCTGGCCGCCCTGGTGTTCATCATGCTCCAGCGGTACAAGACCCCCGACCTGATCCTGTGGACCACCGTCGTGCTGCTCGTAGTGCTGTTCGTCATCCAGATCTTCGCGTCGGGGGTGACGAAGCGGGTCTCACCCGAAGAGGGGGATGCCCCTGCTGCCTCGTCCGCGTGAGACTGCTGGCAACAACAGCAAGGAGGTCACATGAGCATAGGTCCCGTACAACTGCTGGTGATCGGGTTCAGCCAGCCCGACTTCGAAGGTGAGATCGCCGAGGAACTGGCCAGGCTTCGGGAGTCGGACACCGTCAAAGTGATCGACGCGATGGTCGTCTACAAGGACGCCGAGGGGGCCATTTCAGTGGCCCACCTGGACACCCTCACCGACGAGGACCGGATCGAGTACGGCGCGACTCTCGGCGCCCTGATCGGTCTCGGCTTCGAGGGTGAGGAGGGCGCCGAGGCCGGCGCTCTGCTTGGTGCCGAGGCGGCCGCGGAGGGTATCGCGGTCATCGAGGAGAACGCCGACTGGGACGTCCTGGCCGGCATTCCCGAGGACAGCGCCGCGGCGCTTGTCCTGCTCGAGCACCATTGGGCAGTGCCGCTGCGCGACGCGATCGCCCGCGCCGGCGGCTTCCGCATCGACGACGGCTTCATCAGCCCGCTCGACCTCGTCGAGATCGGGCTGCTGGCAGCCGAGGACGTCGACGAGCACGCATTGTCCGAGTCCTGACGGAAGGAGCCTCATCATGATGGGTGGCAGAAGAGTCGCGCGTCGCACTGGGCGTCGCACCGCGCGGCGCGTCGAGCGCCGTCGCTGACTGACAGTCCCGCAGCCCCGCCCTGGTCGTCAGGCGGGGCTGCGGCCTTTTTCCGGCACGCCACGTCCCCGGCTGGAACTGCACATCACCGTCGCCCGGCGGCCGGATACCCTTGACCCCATGGAAATCGGAGTCTTTGGTGCAACTGGCCAGGTCGGCGGGGTGATGCGCGCCCTACTCGCGCAGCGGAACTTCCCGCTGGACCGGGTGCGGTTCTTCGCCTCCGCACGCAGCGCCGGCACGACACTGCCGTGGGGCGATCAGCAGATCACCGTCGAGGACGCTGCCGCCGCGGACTTCACCGGCCTGGACATCGCTCTGTTCTCAGCCGGGGCCACCACCAGCCGGGCAATCGCCCCGCAGGTGGCCGCCGCCGGCGCCACCGTCGTGGACAACTCCTCGGCCTGGCGCAAGGATCCCGACGTGCCCCTGGTGGTCGCCGAGGTGAACCCCGGCGCGCTGGACGACATCCCCAAGGGGATCGTCGCCAACCCCAACTGCACCACGATGGCGGCCATGCCGGTGCTCAAG
>DAOMFH010000038.1:0-12547 GCA_035429705.1 Actinomycetota bacterium | reverse complement strand
GGGCGTAGCTTAGTCCGGTAGAGCGCCTGCTTTGGGAGCAGGAGGTCCCCGGTTCGAATCCGGGCGCCCCGATGATGCAAGAACAAGCCCTGCAACCACCTGCGCTGCGGGGCTTTTTCGCGGCCCCCCCAGAATGATGTGTGAAGCGTTGTGAGTCCGCCGGCTTACGCGGTCACCAGTCGTTGGGTCGGCTGAAGCACAATCTTCCGTACAGTGTCAGAATCGACTTGCATGTACGACGTAATCATCGTCCCCTCGTGGCGCCAGCCACCGGCCGCAGCCACGTCCTTGACAGGGTATCCTTTCCGCTCGGTAACCCACTTCCGCCGCAAGGGATGCCAGAGCCCCCCCGGCTCTCTCGGGATGTCTGCCTCCACATAGGCGCGGCGTAGCCAGGCATCCAACAGGTATCGGCTGCATGGCTTGAATGCGCCCCCAGGAGCTGGGAAGACTGGTGCATCACCGATTGCGGACTGAATGCGGCGTCTCGATTGCAGGGCTTCCAAGACCCCGGTACTCATTGGCACGACGTCCTCGAACCCCTTCTTGTCGAACTCGGCCCTCCAGCGGATCGTGCCTGCGCTGAAGTTGACATCATCCCACCTAAGGTTGATGCAGGCGGAAATCCGTCGGCCAGTCCCTTCGGCCACCACCAGGGCCAGTTTGAGCAGGGGATGGACCCGCGAAGCCACCTCGAGTAGCTCGAGATAGGCAGTGTGGGTCATCACGGGTCGGCGAGGGTTTTTCTCCCGAGGGATTTTGAGTCCATGCCAGGGGTTCTCCCTGAGGAGCCGCCTGCCGGTACTCGTCCGCTCCCGCTGCCCCCAGTTGAGTGCTCGGTGCAGCGCCAGGAGGTCCGCCTCGATCGCGCGGTTCCGAACCGTGCCGCCCACCTTGAGGCCTCGCAGTGCAACAACGCCTTGACGTCGAGCCAGCGTGTAGCGGTGGATATCCGACTCGGAAAGGCTCTGGGTGTCTCGATCAGGTCCAAGGAACGCCACTACCCGATCCAGTTTCTGCTTGTCCTCTCGCTGTGTGCGAGCCTGCTTGGATGCGTGCTGCGGGCTTGCGAGGTACAACTCAGCGAGCATGCCAAGGGTGAGGCTTCCGTCTTCGATGGCCTTCAGGTGCGAGAGCAGGCCTTGGAGCAACTCGTAGCCCTGCCGGGTGGCCAACTCGCGATCCCGGTGGCCCAGACTCTTACGATCCTCCTTTCCGTCGACATAGATCGATCGCATGATGTTGGCGCCGGGGCGGGCTTCGTAGAGCCGCACCCGCAGCCCGCGTTCACCGATGGACTTCGACCAAGCGCGTGGGGTCCTCGTCACAGAGGCCTCCTTCGTTTGGCGATGTCCTGGGCATCGGTAACGGGATCATATCGCGCGGGCGCGGGGGCGGCAAGCGCCTGGAGGTCGCCGCGGCGGATCCGGAGATGGCCACGGGGGTTGGCGCGGCCGTCGGGGAGGGCGCCCTTCCGGACAGCGCGCCGGATGGTCTCGGGGTGCTTCCCGACGAGCTGGGCGGCCTCCTCGACGGTGATTTCGTCGTTGAGATAGTGCTGGGCAGCGGCTACCAGCCGCTGGAGCAACACCTCGCGAGCCTGGGCGGCCTGGGATGCGCCGTTTTCGGTGAGGGTCTGATTCTCCGTCAACGCGCCTTCCACAAATCCCACCAGCCACGGGGGGAGCCCGTGGGGAAGGGGAGTGAGTAAAGTGAGCGGCGCTGCCATGCGTTCATTGCTCGGTTCGGTGGCGGTCCGAGTACGACCGCGGTTTGGTACAACATGCCCGGCATTTGCGGCCGGAATTTCCGGCCGTCCAATACTACGGTGCTTCCGGCCGGTAAGTCCGGACGGCTCTCCCAGGTTCGAATCTGGGATTGGGCTAGTGTCGGATCCCAGATTCTGCCCGCGAATTCCCAGGTTCCAGGGACCATGTCCACTAGTCTTCTTCGTCGTCCTCACCATCGTTGTCGTCCCATTGGTCGAGAACCTCGTCGACACAATCTTCCACCTCGGTTTCGGTCCAGTTGGACTTGACGTCTCGGCCCAGAACTTCTCGCACTTCCTCCCACGCCTCCAGTTTGGCCGAGACGTCCCATGCGGAGGTCTCCCGGCGCGCGTAGTCATTACCCCTAGTGATGAGTGCGTTTCGCTGCCGTTCTGAGGCCTTCTCGGCTTCCTTTACGCGTTTTGCCTTGTCTTCGGCCTCCCGCCATGGCCGCAGCACGGCTTCGACACGACCAACGACGATCTCCCGCGCCGTGAAGAGTGGGAGGTCGAGTGGAAACTGATTCAACGTCACGAAGCGCTCCAAGTCGGCTACGACCTTTCCCTGCCACTCTGCGGGGGTGTTCCAGGGAGTCGCTCCGCGACCCATCGCCTTGATGTTCTGGAGGTGGAGTCGTTCTGCCCATGCAGGATCGAATAACTGAGGTAGAGGCTGAGGCGCGACGGGTGCCGGAGGGACCACGGGGGTGAGCCGGGGTGGCGGCGGAGGCCGGTAGCTGGCCAGCTCTTCTGCGTCCCAATCTTCGAATGGCAGCTCTTCGTCGAGCTCGTCCTGATCGTTGGCGGAGACGGTATCGTGGCCCGCGAATTCGCCGGTGCTCGGATTTCGCTTCTGTGAGGACTTCCTTCGACCGCAGCGGCGCTTCCGGAACCGGTCGATTTCCTCTTCGGTGAACCGTCGATGGCCGCCCCTCGTCCGGACGGCCCGGATCTCTCCCGCCGTCTCCAGCTTCCGGACCGTGTCCACCTCAAGGCCGAGTCGCCTGGCCGCTTCTCCGATTGTCATCCGCTTGGTCATGCTCTACCTCCCTCGTTGTTATCCGCCCCGGTGCCAGCGAGCCTGGGAACAAATAGGAAAGGGAGAGCGCGAGGCCAACTTGTCTTGTCGGCGACTATTTGGCAGATTCCGCCGACTAACCGGCGAGGCTTGAACTATGGGCAGATCAAAGGTGGCAAGGGGTGACGCGTTGGCGATCGCGGCTCGGCTCAAGACTTTCGCCCTGACGCGCTACGGGACGTGGGAGGCATTTTACAAGGCACTGGAGATTTCCCGCACGACGGCTGACTCCTGGAGGGGGCGGTCGCCCAGTGTCCCAGATCCGCCGTTCCTGTTGCTTCTCGCCCGAGAGGCCAATTTGAACTTGAACTGGCTACTACTCGGCAGAGGACATGATTTGTGGGAGTACCCAGGGACCTTCCCTGGCCAACAACTTGAAAACTTCATCGAAGCACAGCTTCGGCATAGCGAGGACGCCACGTTCGAAGAATTCAACGGCGCGTGGGAGCGGTTGCAAATGAGCAACGATCTCACCCGCCAGGAAGACCTGGTACTTCAGCTTGCGGTTGAGGGAGTTCGTCCCCGATTGCGTGAAAACCTGCGGCTGGTGCGGCACTACGCTGGCATCATGCGGGTTATCAATACTTTCCCACAGGTGTTAGCCGAGGGTGGAGAGGATGGCGAACGAAAGGCCAAGGAATTCAGGCAGGCTCTTCGAGAAGCGTTCTGGACGGAGGCCGAGTCCATCGGAGAAGATGCGGCAGCACACGACGATACGCGCGGATAGCCACGGGTCCTCGCAGTGGAGTCCCGATGTGAAAAACCGCCGGAGCACCCGGTGTGCAAATCGCCATGAGAGCGCAGTCGTATGCCGGGGTGGGGGGCGCCTCCTCATGGACCTCAGGCGCGGTCTGGACCGGCATCTCCCAGGACTTCGCGGCGATGGCGACATGATACACCCAGACGCGCGCCCCGGAGACAAGGGTGAGCTGTAGCAGGAGCAGAAGCGCAACAACATTTGGCCGGGAGGAAGCCACCATGTGCCAGCCGTACCTCAGTGGATGTGAGGGGTCAAACAGGCCAGACGTGGGGCATCGGCTAAATCGCGGGCTGGTCTTCAAGGACGACACGTCCGCCACAACCTTCAAGAGCGCTCGATCCTTCCGGCTCACTGCCGATGGCAATTGCCCACAAGTTCGCCCGATCCACGCCCCGACGGGCGACAACCTGATAGCCGTCTTTCACCTCTTGGGCTGTAGCTTCGCAAGCGACAATGCGTTCGCAGTGACGACCAAGGATGCTCCCAAGTCGCCAACCAACACCGCGACAGCCAAACTCACTACCCCGCCCACCGCGCCGATGGCCAAGATGACCTTGAGCCCGAGCGCCAGAGCGATATTGAAACGGATGGTGCGACGAGCCCGACGCGCAAGACGGATAGTGTACGGCAGCCGCGTGAGGTCGTCGCCCATCAGCGCGACGTCGGCTGCCTCGATTGCCGCGGGTGACCCCGCCGCACCCATGGCGATCCCAATCGTCGCCTCGGCGAGTGCCGGGGCATCGTTCACCCCGTCACCCAGCATGGCTACACGGGCGAAGCGGGTCTTCAGTTCGCGTACCGCCGCCACCTTCTCCTCGGGCAGCAGCTTCGATCGGACCTCGTCGATTCCTGCCGCCCGAGCCACGATGTCGGCCGCGGCAGCGGTGTCACCGGTAAGCATCACGATCGGCCGAACGCCAAGCCGATGCAGCCGCGCCACCGTGCGCCGGATGGCGGGGCGCAGCTCGTCCCGCAACACAAACAGGCCACGACCTCCGTTGTCAGCGTGGGCGTAGATCCGGAGAGTTCCCAGTTCCGGTTCGCCCCAGCCGGCGGCAGTTTCGGGCGGCACTTGCTCCTCCGAGCCGACCGTGAGCGACACACCGTTCACGACGCCCTGGACACCGCGGCCGGGGATGGAGACGAAATCCTGGACATCCGCTGCCGGTCGGACGTCCTGACCTGTTGCGTAGCGAAGGATTGCCCGTGCGACCGGGTGCTCGGACCGTGACTCTAGCCCGGAGACGAGCGCCAACAATCGTTCCTGATCCAGGTCCGCTGCCTCAAAACGTGTCACGGCAAGCTGCCCAGTCGTGAGCGTGCCGGTCTTGTCGATAGCCAGCGCCCTGACCGCGCCCAGCTCTTCCAAGTGCTCTCCGCCCTTGATGAGCACCCCCTTGCGCGCGGCACTGGTGAGCGCGCTCACCACGGTGACCGGGGTGGCAATCACCAGGGCGCACGGACAGGCAATCACGAGCAACGTGAGACCGCGCGTAAACCACTCCATGCCCGGCGCACCCGTGAGGAGCGGTGGCCCAACCATGACAAGGACCGCCAGCAGGGTGACGATGGGAGTGTAGACCAGGGCGAACCGCTTGATGGCCTGCTCGACCGGCGCGCGCCGGCCCTCCGCCTCCCGGATGAGTTGGACGATGCGCGCGATGGTGCTGTGGGCGGCGTCGGCGGTCACCTCGACGTCGAGGCTGCCGTTCAGGTTGAGTGTACCGGCGGAAACGAGATCGCCGGGCCCCTTGGTGCGAGGAAGAGACTCTCCCGTGATGGTAGCCTCATTGACCTCCGAGACGCCGGCAACGGTCCGACCGTCCGCTGGAATCTTGTCGCCCGGCCGGATGCGTACCACGTCCCCGACGGCGAGCTGATCCACGGGAACCGTCTCCACACCACCCGCGGCGGTCAACCGGTCCGCCTGCTCCGGGGCCAGTTCGAGCAGCAGGGCGATCGAGCGACGGCCGCGGTCCACCGCGTAGCGCTCCAGCAGTTCGGCCACCGCGAAGAGAAATGCCAAGGAGGCCGCTTCGAACGGTTCCCCGATCAGCACGGCCGCCACAATCGCGACCGACATGAGAAAGTTCATGTCCAGGCGGAGCGCCCGGAGGGCCCGGAACCCGGCCCCGAAGAAGTTCACCCCGCCGATGAGCGCGGCGCCGGTGTATAACAGCCCCGCCATGTCCAGCCGTATCGCCAGCCAGCCGGGGTGGTCGGGTACCTGCGTGGCGAGGCTGACCGCCACGCCGGCGGCCCAGAGAAACCCAGCTGCGTAGGTGCGGCGTGCGAACACCGTCGTCCAGGGTGAGGGCCGCTGCAATGCAGCGACGGATGCCGAGCTAGCCAAGGGCCGCCTCCCCGCGCTCGCCGCTGCTGATGGCGAGCGCCGCTTCCAGGGGGAGCACCAGCACCTTGCCATCCCCGGGCCGCCCGGTATGTGCGACCTGCGAGATCAACCCGACCAGAGACTCGACCTGGTCGTGTGGTACAGCCACGAGCACTAACGCATGCTCGAAGAAGTCGGTGGTTGCACCTGACCTAGCGCCCGCTGTTGGCTCGACCTGGCGCCCAAACCCCTTGGCGTCGAGGACGGTCATCCCCGGGTTCCCGGGTTCCTGGTGGAAGGCATCCACCAGTTCCGGGACCTTGAACGGTTTGACGAATGCGACGATGAGCTTCATGACGCCTCCTATTGTTCGGCCGTCTCGGGTTCGAAATAGCGATAGAGCACCGGGAGCAGGAGCAGCGTGAGGAGCGTGGACGTCACCAATCCGCCCACCACCACCGATGCGAGGGGCCGTTGGATTTCCGAGCCAGCCCCCCGTGCCAGGAGAAGCGGCACAAGGCCGAGGCTCGCCACCAACGCGGTCATAAGGACGGGACGCAGTCGAAGCAGCGTCCCGCGTCGTACCGCTTCAGTCACCGAGAGTCCCTCGGCCCGTAGCTGATTGATGTAGCTGACCAGGACCACGCCGTTCAGGACGGCCACGCCGAACAGGGCAATGAACCCGACGGACGCGGGGACGCTCAGGTATTGCCGTGTCACGACCAGCGCGACAATCCCGCCGATCAGGGCAAAGGGAACGTTGAGGATGATCAGTCCGGCTTGCTTGAGTGAACCAAACGACGAGAAGAGCAGCAGGAAGATGAGTCCGATCGTCACCGGGACGATCAGCGCCAGACGTGCCATGGCGCGCTGCTGGTTTTCGAATTGCCCGCCCCAGGTGATGAAGTAGCCAGCCGGCAGGCCCACCTCCCGCGCCACGGCCGCCTGCGCGTCCGCCACGAACCCCCCGAGGTCGCGCCCATCTACGTTCGCCTGAACGACGATCCGCCGCTGATTGGCCTCCCGGCTGATCTGCTTGGGGCCCTCGACCAATTCGATCGCGGCCAACTGCGACAGGGGCACGCGTCCACCCGTGGGCGTCGGGATTAACACCCGGGCGATGTCGTCAGGAGTGGCGCGATACGAAGCCCCGTACCGGACCCAGATATCGAATCGCCGCTGCCCCTCGAACACCATGCCGGCCTCGCCACCACCGATCGCCAGTCGCACCACGCTGAGCACATCGTCCACATTCAGGCCCAGGCGCGCCACCGCCCTGCGGTCGACCCGGACCAGGAGTTGGGGCTGCCCCAGCAGTTGCTCAGTCTGGACATCCTGCGCCCCCCGGATGTCGCTCACCACGCGCTGCACCTCCGTGCCAATCGCCGCGAGGGAGTCGAGGTTGTCCCCGAAGATCTTGATGGCCAGCTGGGCCCGCACCCCCGACAAGAGCTCGTCCACCCGGGTCGCGATGGGCTGGGAGAAATTGAGCGCGATGCCAGGTATCACGGCCATCTTTTCCCGCATAGCGTCCACCAGTTGGTCCTTGGTCCGATCCGAGCTCCAGTCCGCGGAGGGTTGGAGGGTGACCGTCGCCTCGACGTTGTTCACCGGTTCCGGGTCGCCTCCGAGTTCAGCGCGACCAATCTTGGACACCACGTCGATGACCTCGGGAAACGTCTTCGCCACACGTTCCAGCTGCCCGGCGACCCGAATGGCCTCATCGAGTCCGGCACTCGGCGCCAATGTCGCCCGATACAGGATGGACCCCTCCTCCAGGGCTGGCACAAATTCGGTCCCGAGAAACGGGACCATCGTGAGGCTCAGCAGAAGGGCCCCGACGGCCCCGCCGATTACCCGACGCCGATGCGCCAGCGCCCAGTCGAGCAACGGTTCATAGCGCCGCCGAATCTGGCGGAGCAGCCAGGTCTCTTCCTCTGCCCCCGCCTTGAGGCCAAGACTGCAGAGGACCGGAATGAGCGTCAGGGAGAGGAGCAACGAGCCGAGCATGGCGAAGGTGATGGTATAGGCCAGCGGGCTAAACATCTTCCCCTCGACTCCCTCAAGGGTGAAGAGCGGAAGAAAGACGATGATGATGATGGCGATGGCAAAGCTGACCGGGCGAGCGACTTCAAGCGCCGCTCGGCGCACCAGGGTTATCCGGGGGACGTTCTCGTGCCCCGGATCCGAGAGAAGGCGATACACATTCTCGACCATCACCACCCCGCCATCCACCATCATGCCGATTCCGATGGCGAGACCGCCCAGCGACATGAGGTTGGCGGACAAACCGGTCACCCGCATCAGGATGAACGCGAGGAGGGTGCAGGCGGGCAGCATTGTCCCGACAATGAGAGCGCTGCGGAGGTTGCCCAGGAACAACAGCAGCACGAGCAGGATGAGGGCACCCCCCTCCAGCAGGGCATCCCGCACGGTGGACACCGCACGCTCCACGAGATCGGCCTGGTCGTAGAACGGGACGACCTTCACGCCCGAAGGCAATCCACGGTTCACCGCCTCCACCTTCGCGCGGACCCCGTCAATAACCGACGACGTGTTCTCGAAGATGCGCTTGAGCACGATCCCGGCCACAAATTCGGCGTCTCCGTTGACCGTGACCGCCCCGCGGCGCACCTCGGCGCCAAAGGCGACCTGCGCCACGTTCCGGACATAGACCGGGGTGTTTTCCCGCTCGGCCACGATGACGTTCTCGATGTCGGCCAGGGTGGTCACGAAGCCGAGTCCGCGGACCAGGTACTCCTCCGGCGCGCGCACAATGTACCCGCCACCGGCGTTGGCGTTGTTCCGTTCGAGTGCCCCGATCACCTCCTCCACGGTGACGCCGTACTGGACCAGACGGTGGGGGTCGAGCTGGACCTGGAACTGCTTGACGTGACCACCGAACGAGAGGACCTCGGTTACTCCAGGGACCGTGCGCAGCTGCGGCTTGATGACCCAGTCCTGAAGGGTGCGCAATGAATCCGTCGAGATATCCTCTCCGACCACGAGATACTGGTACACCTGTCCAAGCCCCGTGGTCACCGGCCCCAGCGCCGGAGACCCGAGGCCTGCCGGGATGGCATCACGAGCCGCCTGCACCCGTTCGAACACCAGCTGTCGGGCGAAATAGATGTCCACACCGTCGCGGAAATAGACGTTGACCTGTGAGAGACCGAACGCCGAGATCGACTGGATTCGGGTGACACCCGGGAGGCCGTTCATCGCCACCTCGACCGGATAGGTCACGAGCGCCTCCACTTCTGGTGGCGCGAGTCCTGGGGACTCCGTGGTCACTTGCACCAGCACCGGTGAGACATCGGGAAAGGCATCGACCGCCAGGCCCTGGAGGGCGAGGTAGCCGCCGCCCATGATCCCGAGGGCACCGAGCAGGACCAGGAGACGCTGCTTCAGGGCCCATTCGACCAGACGGTCGATCATTCGTCACCTCCGAACTGCTCCCGCTGGAGATGCGCCTTGAGGGCAAAGCCACCGGACAGCACCACGGTGTCGCCTTGCTGGAGGCCGCCGACGACCTCCCGCCAGCCCCCGGCCCGTTCCGGCCCCAATGTGACCGGCACGATCCGGAACCGGCCGGGGCCGGCTGGTGCGAACACCACGGTGCTGCCTTCGAGGCGTTGCACCGCGGTCCCCGGGATTCCGACCTTTCTGGGGTCGCCGGGAATCACCAGAGACGCCTGTGCAAACATGCCGGGCTTGAGTCGTTGATCGCGGTTCTGGATCTCCACTCGCATCTTGAGGGTACGAGAGACGCTGTCCACCACGGCGCCGATGTACCCGACGCGGCCCACGATATCCATCTCGGGGAGGGCATCGACCCGCACATGAACCGTCTCGCCGAGCCGCACCCGCCCGGCGTCGGCGTCGTAGAGATCCAGCATGAGCCACAGGTGGGAGCGATCACCGATAGTAAAGAGTTCCGACTCAGGTCCGACCACTTCACCGACGACGGCGTGTTGGTCCACGACCTCGCCGGCGAGCGGTGTGCGGAGAGGGAACACCCCGGGGGCAGCGCTGTCCGGCTCCGCACCAAACGCCGTGAGCGTCTGAACCGCGGCGGCAAGATCAGCATCGCGCGCTCGCAGTTCGGCTTCTGTCTCCAGTCGACGCCGTTCGGAAACGATCCCGTCTTGGGAGAGTCGCTCGGCGCGCTCAAAGTTGCGGGCGGCCACCGACTGGGCCGCGCCGGCCTTGGCCCAGGCGGCCTGCGCGGCGCCTAATTCCGGACTGTCCAGCAAGCCAAGGGTGTCGCCGGCCTGGACAATTGCACCGACCGTGACCCGCACCGCACGGATCCTGCCCTGGATTCTTGGACCCACGTGACTGACCCGGGATGGATCGAAGCTCAGTGTGCCGGTCAGACGGATCGTATCGGCCGGCAGGGACCCGACGGGCCCGATGAGCAACTCCGAGGCAGCCTGCTGCGCGGAATCGAGCACGACCAGCGTCGAGTCGGTGCCCTCCGGGCCGCCGGCCGCGGCCGGCGGGGCTTCGCTCCCACCACAGCCGACAACGAACGCGAGGATGAGGGTGAGGGCGAGCGGGGTCATACGACGTCGCGTCAGCATGGTCAGTTCTTTCCGGTCAAGAGCATGGAGAGTTCCAGTGGATCGACATCCAAGGCGGCTGCTACTTCGAACCACGCTGAATAGGCGTCCGCGAGCACCGCGAGAGATTCCAGTTGCGCCTCGAGCGCCGTGCGCCGAAGGACGATGACATCGGTGAGATCGACCTCACCTTCGAGCAAGGCCTGTTCTGTCAGGGCGACATTCTCGGTCGCTGCCGTCAGCACACTGTTCGCGAAGTAGCGCTCGGCCGTTGTGGAGCGTACCAGCCGGGCAATCCCCGCCTGGAGCTCCGCCGTGATGGCACGCTCCGTCGCCGCCCGCGCTGCATTGGCGGCGGCGAGCTCGGCCTCAGCCTCCCCCCGCGCGGCCTGTCCATTGTAGAAGAGCGGCACTTGCAGCCCGACCTGCCAGCCGAGGAGGTCGTCGGTCCCCCCTTCCTGACCTCCGAGGGCCGCGAAGGTGAGGTTCGGGATGAACGCTCGTTTCGCCGCGCTGAGCGCGCTCCCGGCCCCTTGCAGCTGGGCCTCCGCCGCGAGAAGGTCCGGGCGACGGCTCCGGGCGAGCTGCAGTGGATCCGCCATGGCTATCCACGCGATATCGGGGAGCGACGGCAAGGAGATGGCGCGCACGGCCGTGTCCGGCGACACGGCCACGACTCGGGCCAACTCCGCGGCCGCCGCTTCCGTCACGAAACGCGCTCGCTCGGCGGCACTGCGGGTCCGGGCCGCATCGAGGATTGATGCATTCAGTTCCAGACGATTGATCTCACCCGCGTCGAACTGGCGCTGGGCGAATCCGACCATGCGCTCCGCAAAGCGGGCCGTCGTGTCGATCAGCGCCTCTTGTCGTTGAGCAAGCGCCAGCGTCAGAAACGCCAGGCGGGTCTCGAGCGCGGTGAGCCGGCGTGAGTCCTCCACCCGTGCCTCAGATGCACGAAGAAACGCCGTCATCGCGCTTCGACGCGTGAACGACTGTCCGCCGATCTCCAGCTC
This sequence comes from Actinomycetota bacterium, assembly GCA_035429705.1. Lineage (GTDB taxonomy): Bacteria > Actinomycetota > Actinomycetes > S36-B12 > UBA10799 > JADKAV01. The sequence goes on along the minus strand of DAOMFH010000038.1, from coordinate 1,031 downwards.
CTGCGAGATCAGCCAGTCGTAGTCCTGCGTCGTGGACGTCGCCGTCGTCCGTTCCGTTTGTCCATAGAAGACCCCGGGGTTGGTTGGAAAGGGGAGGAGGGTTTCGGCCCGGAGCCCCCGCACCCGCGCGACATCGCCCACCGCCACGGCGACGGAAGGGCTGACGACTAGCGCCCTCGACACCGCGTCCGCCATTGTAAGGGTCAGCGTGTCGGGCCGGACGGGGTGCTGTATTGTGACCAGTACCAGCAGAGCGAGCATGTGAACTCCTGAAGACGCACCGGTGCTGCGGCAGCCTGGAGCTGACGCCAGCAGTTTGGCAGCATTGACGACGCGCGCCTGCTCAGAAGAGCGAGGACGTCGAACCAGCCGTATATGTGGGTGTGGAACCGACGGAGCGCCGAAGCGTCAGTCGGTCAGGAGATCAGACTATCGGGGGGCGGAGGGGCGTGCTGGGTGTTGGGGAGACCGGCGCGGCCGGTTCAAGCGCCGGGAGCGCGCAGGCCACGTTGATGAAGGCCAGAAGGGGGGCAACCGTGGGCAGCTGGCCGATGGTGTGCTGATGCGCCCCATGGCACACATGAATTGGGTGCCCGGGCGCTGGCTCGGCGGGACCCGAGGGCAACGCGCCCGTGGCCACCACGGCTGGGGCGTCCGCGGCATGCCAATCATGATCATCCGGCAGGTACTGCTCGGCGTTGGCGCCCAGATAGCCCAACAGGGCCACGGTGGCCAAGAGTCGGCCGAGCAGACGGTGCGGCAGGCGAATCATGCATGGCAACCTAATGATTGGTGCTCAGTCATGGAAGGGACGAGATGGCAGCGCGAGGAGCAGGTACACCATGCTCTCTCCGTTGTGTGTTGTGTTGTGAGTTTCCTACGACAAGGGGCCCATATGGGCCCCCGAACCTACAACACCGATGCCCAGAACAGCGCGTAGATTCAACAAGTTATGGTACGACGAACACTTACCGATCTGCTTTGGGAGCAGGAGGTCCCCGGTTCAAATCCGGGCGCCCCGATTGCAGTTC
>DAOMFH010000037.1:0-12587 GCA_035429705.1 Actinomycetota bacterium | reverse complement strand
CCGCGTCGCTGCCGGCCTCCGGCTCGCTGAGCGCGTAGGAGAACATCGCCTCACCACTGGCCACCTGCGGCAGATAGCGCTGTTTGAGGTCCTCGTCGGCCCCCACCAGCAGCGGGGTGGTGCCGAGTTTGTTGACGGCCGGGATCAGTGAGGACGAACCGCAGACCCGGGCGACCTCCTCGATCACGATGCACGACGCCAGGTTGTCCCCGCCGCTGCCGCCGTACTCCTCGGGGATGTGGATGGCGTGGAAGCCGCTGGCCGCCAGCGCCTCGTACACGTCCCAGGGGAACTCCCCCTTCTCGTCGATCTCGGCTGCCCGCGGCGCGATCTTCGCGGTTGCCAGTTCCCGGATCGCCGCCTGCAGTTCGCGGTGCTCCTCCGGCAAGCGGTACACGTCATCCATGTCCTTCTCCCATCCCTCACCGCAATCGTACGAACGGGCATCAACCGGACAGCACCGCACCGTGCCGCCGATCGGCATAGACTCCTGTCGTGGAACTCAAGCGAAACCGCCCGGCCGGACCGTACGAGACCCTCCCCACGGTGCCGGCCTTCGACCTGGCAAGTGAGGACATCACCGATGGTGAGGTCCTCCCGATGACCCATGTGCACTCCAGCGCCGGTGGCGATGATCAGTCGCCGCAGTTGTCCTGGTCGGGATTCCCCGCCGGGACGAAGAGTTTCGCGGTCACGTGCTTCGACCCGGACGCGCCCACCCACAGCGGCTGGTGGCACTGGCTGGCGGTGAACATCCCCGCTTCCGTGACGTCACTGCCGCGCGGTGCCGGGGCGGCCGACGGTTCGGGGATGCCCACAGGTGTGGTGCAGTTCCGCACCGACTACGGCACCTCCGGCTACGGCGGCGCGTCCCCGCCGCCCGGCGATCACGACCACCGGTACTTCTTCGCGGTGCACGCCCTGGATGTGGATCACCTGGACCTCGCCCCGGACACCCCGGCGGCGATCGTCGGGTTCAACCTCAGCGCGCACACGATCGCCCGGGCCGTGCTGGTGGCCACGTTCGCATACTGACCTGCACTGTCGCCCGAAGTCAGGCTGCCGGCCCCAGTCGCGGCCAGTCGGCGGCCGGGCATCTGTCCATGACCACCTGCAGCCCGGCGTCGCGGGCCCGGCGGGCTGCAGCCTCGTCGACGACGTTGTACTGCAGCCACACGGCCTTGGCGCCAACGGTTATCGCCGCGTCCACGATCGGCCCGACGATCTCACTGCGCACGAAACAGTCGACCACATCCGGCGCCCCGAGCAGGGCGGCGGCCTGCTCGACGGTCGCGAAGGCGCGCCGGCCGAAAGCGTCCTCCGTGCGCGGGTGCACGGGCGTGACTATGCGGCCCTTGCGGTGCAGGAACTGCCCCACGCTGTAGGCCGCCCGGGTACGGTTCGCGCTCAGCCCGACAACGAACCAGGTCCGGGCATCGCGCAGCAGTTCGGCGACCACGTCGTCGGTGCCGTACAGGTCCGGATCGCGGCCGGGGACCGGCCCCGGATCCCCGGTCATCGGGACTCCCCCCGGATCGTGGCGCCCTTTGCCGCCGCCGTATCCCGCAGCGCCCCCTGGAACTCGCGCATCCGCCCGAGCAGCACCGGGTCGGATGCGGCCAGGATCCGCACCGCGAGCAGCCCGGCGTTGCGGGCATTGCCGATCGCGACGGTGGCCACCGGCACCCCGGCCGGCATCTGCACGATCGACAGCAGCGAATCCAGTCCGTCCAGACGGGCCAGCGGCACCGGTACCCCGATCACCGGCAGGGGCGTGACCGCGGCGAGCATCCCGGGCAGGTGGGCGGCTCCCCCGGCCCCGGCGATGATCACCTTGAGTCCCCGGTCCGCGGCGGTGCGGCCGAACTCCAGCATCTCGTCGGGCATGCGATGGGCGGAGACCACATCCGCGAAGCACGGCACGTTGAACTCCTCGCAGGCCTTCACCGCCTCGGACATGACCGGCCAGTCCGAGTCGCTACCCATCACAACCGCGACCTGCGCTTCACTCATCGATGACTCCCTGGAAGTAGTCGGCGGCATGCCTGGCCCGCAGTAGCAGCTCCTGCTCATCGTCACCGAGGGCCGTCACATGTCCCACTTTGCGCCCCGGACGTACCCCTTTGCCGTAGAGATGGATCTTCAGCCCCGGATCGCGGGCCATGACGTGTTTGAAGGCGGCGTGCAGGTCGGGCAGTTCACCGCCGAGGATGTTGACCATGACGGCCTTCGGCTGACGGGGCCGGGGATCGCCGAGCGGCAGGTCGAGCACGGCCCGCAGGTGGTTCTCGAACTGCGAGGTGACCGCGCCTTCGATCGTCCAGTGCCCCGAGTTGTGTGGACGCATCGCCAGTTCGTTGACGACCAGCCCGGCGGGGGTGTCGAACATCTCCACGGCGAGCATGCCCACCACCCCGAGTTCCTTGGCGATGCCGAGCGCGAGCGCCTCGGCCTGTTCGGCGCTGGCCCCGGCAGGGGTGCACGGCGCGACGACCTCCACACAGATCCCGTCGACCTGCACAGTGCGCACCGGCGGGTAGGCCACCGCCTGCCCGTGCGGGGAGCGAGCCACCTGCACGGCGATCTCCTGGGTGAACCCGACCAGTTCCTCGACCAGCCAGAGCGCACCTACCCCGAGTTCATGGGACATCACCTCAGCAGCCTGCGCCACGTCGGCCACCACCCACACACCCTTGCCGTCGTACCCGCCCCGGGAGGCCTTCAGGACCTTCGGCCACGGCCCGGCAAAGGCCTCGACCTGCCCCGCGTCGGCGACGACCTGCCAGCGCGGGACCGGGAAGCCGGCCTGTTCCAGCCGGGTGCGCATCGCCGCCTTGTCCTGCGCGAAGGCCAGTGCCTCCGGCCCCGGGTACACGGCCACGCCCTGGGCCAGCAGACCCTGCAGGATGGCCGGCGGAACGTGCTCGTGGTCGAACGTGACCACGTCCACCGACGCCGCCAGCCGGCCGATGGCCGCCTCGTCACCGGCCGCCCCGACCGACATCGCAGGAATCACCTGCGACGCGCTGTCATGTTCCGAGTCGGCCAGCACGTGCAACTGGACGCCGAGCGCGATGGCCGGCTGCTGGCTCATCCGGGCCAGCTGTCCGCCGCCGATGATCCCGACCCGGGGGGTGCCGGGGGGCAGGTCAGGCACCGGGCAGTCCGAGGTCGCGGGCGATCAGCATCCGCTGCACCTCGCTGGTGCCCTCCCCGATCTCAAGGATTTTCGCGTCGCGGTAGAAGCGCCCGGCGGGGTACTCCACCATGAATCCGTAGCCGCCGTGCACCTGGGCGGCCGCGCGGGCGTTGTCCATCGCCGCCTCCGAGGTGAACAGTTTGGCCACGGCGGCCTGCTGCTTGAACGGCTCCCCGCGCGTCATCCGCCCCGCCGCGTCCCGCCAGGCGAGCCGGGACAGGTGGGCTCGCATGTGCATGTCGGCGATCATGAACTGGATCGACTGGTTGGCCCCGATCGGCCGCCCGAACGCCTCCCGCTCGTGGGCGTACTGCACGCTGACGTCCACGCATCCCTGGGCCAGTCCTGCCCCCAGCGCGGCGATGGCGATGCGGCCCTCGTCGAGGATCGACAGGAACTGCGCGTAGCCCCGGCCCCGCTGGCCGACCAGGTTGACCGCGGGCACCCGGACATCGACCAGCGACACCTCGTGGGTGTCGGAGGCGTCCCACCCGACCTTCTTGTACGGTTCCGAAACGCTCAGCCCGGGGGTTCCGGCCGGGACCAGGATGCTCGAGATCTCCTTGCGGCCGGCATGCTCACCGGTGACCGCGGTCACCGTGATCAGCCCGGTGATGTCGGTGCCGGAGTTGGTGATGAACGCCTTGGAGCCGTTGATCACCCACTCGTCGCCCTCGAGTCTGGCGGTGGTGCGGGTCCCTCCGGCATCGGAGCCGGCACCCGGTTCGGTCAGCCCGAACGCGCCGAGCATGCGCCCGGAGGTCAGCTGCGGCAACCACTGCTGCTTGAGCTCCTCGGATCCGAACCGGTAGATGGGCATGGCACCCAGCCCCACCGCGGCCTCCAGGGTGATGGCGATCGAGGAGTCCACCCGGGCCAGCTCCTCGATGGCCACGCACAGCGCGGTGTAGTCGCCGCCCATGCCGCCGTACTCCTCCGGGAAGGGCAGTCCGAACAGACCCATGTCGGCCATCTGCGCGACCAGCGGGTACGGGAACTCGCCGCGTGCGTAGTAGTCCCCGATCACCGGGGCCACCGCCTCCCGGGCGAACTCGGCCACGGTCTGCCGCAGCGCCTCGTGCTCCTCGCTGAGTCGCAGGTCCATCAGTCCCTCCTCCGGTGAGCAAAATCACGGCCTGTCTCAAGCCTAGTTTCCGGCGTTGCTGGGTACCCTGTACGGGTGAGTCTGCCCATTGTCGTGAAGTCGATCTGGTTGCGTTTCGAGGATCTGCTCGAACAGATCGCGAAGTTCGGCGTGGTCGGCCTGATCGCACTGGTGGTCGATGTCGGACTGTTCAACGTGCTGCGGTTCGCCGGCGGCGAGGGTCCGTTGTACGACAAACCGCTGACCGCGAAGGTCGTCTCCGTGGTCGTAGCCACCACAGTCGCGTACATCGGCAACCGGATCTGGACCTTCTCCGACCGCGGCCGCACCAGTTACGCCCGCGAGTACGTCCTGTTCTTCCTGCTCAACGGAGTCGCGCTGCTGATCACCCTGGGCTGTCTGTGGTTCAGCCACTACGCCCTGGGGCTGACCGGCCCGGTGGCTGACAACATCTCCGCCAACATCATCGGGCTCGGCTTGGGCACCCTGTTCCGCTTCTGGTCCTACCGCAAGTGGGTGTTCCCCGAACTGCCCACGCAGATCGTGGCCGACGAGGCCGTCGTCTGACGAAAAGGGGCGCTTCGGATTTCGGGGGGGGCAGTTTCGCCGGGGTCGTGGTGCCAGCCGGTCGGTGGGTTGTTCGCAACGGTGCGGTTGCGACCCCCCGCGATCCGTGGACCAATGACCAACCAGGTCACCCCCGCGACCTGCGTGCGAGCGGACGCTCCCGCGGCCACGCCGCGCCGCCGCCGCTCGTCGCCGCGCACTCCGCCGCCGCGAGTGCTGCGCGGTTGTCAGCCGGCTCCGAGTGGTGCACGGTTGGGGGTTCCACCAAGATCAAACCCCCGACACCGCAACACTCGCGGGCGGGCGGCCCCAGCAGCACCAAACAGCAGCCCGCCCGCACCCCGAGCAACCTGGACTGCCCCCCGAAGAACCCGAAAGGGACCGCTCCGGTCCTGCAGTGTGGCGGACAGTCGGTTCAGACGGGGGTGACCCCGTGGCGGCGGTGGGAGAAGAAGCGGTCCTTGCTGCGGGCCCGCTGGATGCGGGTGATCAGTTCGGCACGCAGATCTTCCGGCTCCACCACCGCGTCCACCACCAGTTCCGAGGCCAAACGCATCACGTCGATGTCCTGCTCGTACTCCTCACGCATCGCAAGGATGAACTTGGTGCGCTCGTTGTCGGTCTCCAGTGCGGCGATCTTGTTCGCGTAGACGGCGTTCACCGCCGCCTCGGCCCCCATCACGGCGATCTTGGCTGTGGGCAGGGCGATGGTGGCGTCCGGGTCGAAGCCGGGCCCGGCCATCGCGTAGAGCCCGGCCCCGTAGGCCTTGCGGACCACGACGCAGAACTTGGGCACCGTCGCCTCGCTGATCGCGGTGATCATCTTCGCGCCGTGCCGGATGATCCCCTGCTTCTCCACGATCGTGCCCACCATGAAGCCGGGCACGTCGGACAGGAACACCAGCGGGACGTTGAACGCATCACACAACTGCACGAAGCGGGTCGCCTTGTCCGCGGAGTCCACGAACAGTGCGCCACCCTTGGACATCGAGTTGTTCGCCACGATGCCGACCACCTCGCCGTTCATCCGCGCGAAGCCCACGATGAGTTCCGTGGCCCACAAAGCGTGGATCTCGAAGAAAGAGTCCGCGTCGACCAGTCCCCGGATGTAGCGGTACATGTCGAAGGCCTGCCGCTCGGACTCGGGAACCAGCGCGCGCAGATCGACTCCGGCAGGTGACGCGGCCTGGGCCGCCGGCGGGGCCATCTCCCAGTTGTCCGGCAGATAACTCAGATACCGCTTCACGCCCAGCAGCGCGTCGGACTCGCTCTTGACCAGCATGTGGCCCACCCCGCTGTCCACGCAGTGCACCCGGGCCCCGCCCATCTCTTCCAGCGTCGTCTTCTCCCCGGTGACCATCTGCACCATGCGGTCGCTGGCCAGGTACATGCTGGCGTTGCCCTCCACCATGATCACGATGTCGCAGAATGCCGGGATGTAGGCACCCCCGGCCGCGGACGGGCCGAACAGCGCGCACACCTGCGGGATCGCACCGCTGGCCCGTACCTGGGTGTGGAAGATCTTGCCGGCGCCGCGCCGGCCGGGGAACAGATCCACCTGGTCGGTGATCCGGGCCCCCGCGGAATCCACCAGGTAGATCATCGGGACACCGGTTCGGTAGGCGACCTCGATGATCCGGATGATCTTCTCGACCGTGCGGGCGCCCCAGGATCCCGCCTTGACGGTCGAGTCGTTGGCCATGAGGCACACCGGGCGCCCGTCGATGGTGGCGGTCCCCGTGACGACCCCGTCCGCGGGCAGCCCGGGGGCCTTCACGTTCGCGTACATGCCGTCCTCGACGAAGGAACCCGCGTCGACCAGCCGTGCGATGCGCTCCCGGGCGAACAGTTTGCCGCGGCGGGCGTTGGCGGCGTGGTACTTCTGCGCACCACCGGCCGTGACTTGTTCAGACAGCGATTTCAGGTCCTGGGTGTCCACATCCGTAGCGTAGGGGACGGTCCGGACCTCCTCAGTCCGACCGAGTCGATGACCGGTTCAGGGTGAAGGCGCGCATCACCCCGAACCCCCGCACCGGGCGGCCGCGCTGGGCCCGCAGCACGAACCGCTCATCCTGGTCGAGTTGCGCCTTCGTGTCGGCGTCCACCAGGGTTCCGCCGGGCCTGGCCATCGCGGTCAGGCGGCTGGCGAGGTTCACGGTGGTCCCGAAGACGTCGCCCATCCGGGACAGCACCTGTCCCGTGGCCAGACCCACCCGCACCTCCGGGACGCTGTCGTCGTCGGCGTGCGTCTCGTGCAGTCGCAATGCGATCTCGGCGGCCTGATCCGCGGAGTTGGTCGTGAACAGCACCTCGTCCCCGACGGTCTTCACCAGCCTGCCCCCGGCAGCGGCCACGATGTCCGAACTGGCGGCCTCGAAGCGGTGCACGAGCCGGGCCAGTTCATCCTCGGGCAGCCGGCGGGACAGTCGCGTGAATCCGACCATGTCAGCGAAGCCGACGCTGAGCAGGCCCGTCTCCGACTCATCCGGCGACGCCCCGCCGACCGCGGCCGCCCGGGTCACCGCGTGGGCCAGGGCCCGCCGCCAGACGTACACGAGCAGTGCCTGCAGATCGGGCATCATCCTGTCCAGCTCATCGCCGAAGGCATCGAGCGTGCGGGTCGCCAGTCCGTCGGCGCGGTCGATGGTGCCGGAGCGTTCCATCAGCCCGGCCAGGGTGTTGACCTGCCAGTCAGCCAACCGGGCGGTCGTCTGCCCCAACGCGCGCACCAGGTCGTTGGCCGTCTCCGGGTCGATACCGCCGACCTTGATCAGGTGGAGCATCCGGTGCAGCGCGGCGACATCCTCACGGGTGAACGCCACCGCCTCCCCGACGTCGGGATACCCCATCGAGCGCCACAGGACACGGACCTGCTCCAGCGGCACCCCGGCATCAGCGGCCACCTCCTCGCGCGTGTACCGCAGTGAGCCGCCGAGCAGGTTCTCACGGATCCGGGCAAGGGTCTCGTGGTGCGGCTCGGCAGCCTCGGTGCCGTCGGGGGGCTCGTCGCTCGTCACGATTCGGTCGTCGGCGGGCTGGGATCGATGCCGCCGCTGCGCGCCCGCCGGAAGGCGTCGTCCTCGTCGTGCAATCGGTAGACCTCGCGCTGCACGCTCTCGACGTCCGGAATGTTCTCGATCACCAGTTGCCCGTTCTCCGCCGCGCTCTCGATCATCAGCGTGCCGCAGTTGAGGATGCGCTCCCAGACGCTGTGGTCGAAGGACACGTCGTTGACCTTCGACAGCGGCATGTCCCGGCCCCGCCGGGCGACGATCCCGGTCCGGATGATGATCCGCCGGTTTGTGAACACGTACTGGGTGGTCCACCAGAACAGGAAGGGGCGGATCACCAGGATGAAAAGGGCGATCAGAGCCACGATGGCCAGGATCCAGGCCAGGATGGTACTCGTCGAATCACCGAACCACGAGTTGATCTGACCCAGCAGGAAGAAGAAGACGCCGATGATCACCAGCAACCAGAAGACCGGCCAGACCAGGGTCTTCCACGCCGGGCGCAGCTCGAACTGAACCTGCTCGTCGTCACCGAGCAACTTCTGCGGGTAGGCCATACCCGAATCGTGCCATGATCAGGGCTGGAAGGCACCCCGTTGCCGCCGGGTCAGCGGCTCAGGCTGACATCGGCTGCGGACACAGCCGCCACCGATCCGTCGGCGACGCGGACCAGCAGCCGGCCGTCACGGTCGATCCCGGCGGCATGGCCGGACCAGGTCCGGTCCGGGGCGAACACCTCCACGTCACGATCCAGGGTCACGCACTGACCGGAATACGCATCGTGCAGTCCACAACGGTGCGCGTCACCGCCGGACTCGGCGAACCGGGTCCACCATCCGTGCAGTCCCCCGACCACAGCGGCCAGCAGTGCGTCCCCGTCGGGATTCCCGCCGGCCTGAACGACGCTGGCCGCCGCCGGGTCCGGAGCCGGACCGCCGAAGCGGAGGTTGATCCCGATACCCACGATTGCGCTGTTCCCGTCGCCCACCGTCAGGATGCCGGCCAACTTGCCCGCCGGCGCGACGACATCATTGGGCCATTTCACGGCCACCCCGGCAGCCCCCGCCGCGCGGATCGCGTCAACGACCGCGACCCCGGCCAGCAGCGGGATCCACCCCCAGGCCGACACCGTCGCGGGCACCTCCAGGCGCACTGAGAAGGTCAGTCCGTCGCCGGGCCGGCTGATCCAGTCGCGTGCCAGCCGGCCCTTGCCCGCGGTCTGCTCGCGCGCGATCAGGACCAGGCCATGGCCCGGGACCCCGACGAGGTCGTCGTTGGTCGAGCCCGTCCGGTCCACCACCTGCGGCAGCGGCCACCCGATGCGGGCACAGACGTCGGTCACCGAGTGGAATTCGCCAGTGTTCACGTTGCTACCGTACAAATCATGAGCGCCCAATCGGCAGATTCGACTCCGGACCTCTCCACCACCGCCGGGAAGCTGGCCGACCTCCTCGCCCGCCGCGAGGTGGCGGCCGTCGCCGGTGGGCAGCGCGGGATCGACAAGCAGCACGGCAAGGGCAAGATGACCGCCCGCGAGCGCATCGCCTGGCTGCTCGACGAGGACTCGTTCGTCGAACTCGACGAACTGGCCCGCCACCGGTCGAACAACTTCGGGCTCGAGAAGACCCGGCCGTACGGCGACGGCGTGGTCACCGGCTACGGCACGATCGACGGCCGGCCGGTATGCGTGTTCGCCCAGGACTTCACCGTCTTCGGCGGCAGCCTCGGGGAGGTGTTCGGCGAGAAGATCGTCAAGGTCATGGACATGGCCATGAACACCGGCGTGCCGGTCATCGGCATCAACGACTCCGGCGGCGCCCGCATCCAGGAGGGCGTGGTCTCGCTGGGCCTGTACGGGGAGATCTTCCAGCGCAACGTGCACGCGTCCGGCGTGGTCCCCCAGATCTCATTGATCATGGGACCGTGTGCCGGGGGGGCGGTCTACTCCCCGGCCATCACCGATTTCACCGTCATGGTCGACAAGACCTCCCACATGTTCATCACCGGCCCGGACGTCATCAAGACGGTCACCGGCGAGGATGTCGAGTTCGAGGAACTGGGCGGCGCCAAGACCCACAACAGCAAGTCCGGGGTGGCCCACATGATGGGTGCCGACGAGCAGGACGCCCTGGACATCGTCAAGAACCTGCTGAGTTACCTGCCCAGCAACAACCTGGACCCCGCACCGGTCTTCGACAATCCGGCGACGCTGGATATCACCGACGAGGACCGGGAACTCGACACCATCATCCCCGACTCCCCCAACCAGCCCTACGACATTCACACCGTGATCGAGCACGTGCTCGACGACGGTGAGTTCCTCGAGGTGCAGCCGCTCTGGGCACCGAACATGGTGATCGGCTTCGGCCGGGTGGAGGGTCACTCGGTCGGGGTGGTCGCGAACCAGCCGATGCAGTTCGCCGGCACCCTGGACATCGACGCCAGCGAGAAGGCCTCGCGTTTCGTGCGCACCTGTGACGCCTTCAACGTTCCGGTCATCACGTTCGTCGACGTTCCCGGGTTCCTGCCCGGCACCGACCAGGAGTGGAACGGGATCATCCGGCGCGGGGCGAAACTGATCTACGCCTACGGGGAGGCCACGGTTCCCAAGGTCACGATCATCACCCGCAAGGCGTACGGCGGGGCGTATGTGGTCATGGGCTCCAAGCACCTGGGCGCGGACATCGAACTGTCCTGGCCGACCGGCCAGATCGCGGTCATGGGCGCGCAGGGCGCGGTGAACATCTTGTACCGCAAGGAGGTTTCCGCCGCCAAGGATCCCGACTCGGAACGTGCTCGGTTGATCGAGGAGTACGACAACACCCTGGCCAACCCCTACCTGGCCGCCGACCGCGGATACGTGGACCGGGTGATCATGCCGCACGAGACCCGCATCCAGGTCGTCCAGGCGTTGCGGGCGCTGCGCACCAAGCGCGAGGTGCTTCCCCCGAAGAAGCATGGGAACATCCCGTTGTGAGCACTCGCTTCGAGGTCGTGCACGGCAATCCCAGTGATGAGGATCTGGCCGTGGTGGTGTCGTTGTTGAGCGCGGTGGCCAGCAGCGCCGGGCCCGCGCCCGAACCAGTCAGGTCGAACTGGGCCAGACCCGCAATGCGTACGACGTTGCCCGACGGCCCGGGCGCATGGTGGCGATCGGGGCTACCGCGACCGTGATCGACGTCAGCGTCATCGTCCCCGTCTTCAACAAGGCGCCCTACCTGCCCGAGTTGCTGGAGAGCCTCCGCCGGCAGACCTCCGGTTCGTTCGACGTCTGGCTCATCGACGACGGCTCGACCGACGGCTCCCAGCGCCAGTGCGACGAGATCGCAGCCTCGGACAGCCGGTTCCACGTCATCCATCAGCCCAACTCCGGCTGGCCCGGACGGCCGCGCAACGTCGGCATCGACGTGTCGGAGAGCCGGTATCTATTCTTCGCCGACGCCGACGACTGGTGCGAACCCACTCTGCTGGCCGACCTGGTGGCCTACGCCGACGAGCATGACAGCGACATGGTGCTGCCCGCCGTGCTCTCCGAGGGGCACACGTACACAACCCGGGAACCGGTCTTCCAGAGCACCGTGCAGGTCGACCCGCGCGAGGCGTTCCTCACCCTGACGCCGCACAAACTGTTCCGGCGCGCCTACTTCGAGTCCCTCGGTCTGCGCTTCACGGAGGACCGGGTCCCGCTGGAGGACGGGCAACTGGTCGCCCGGGCATACGTGGGGGGCGGGCGGATCAGCCGGTTCGGCGACCGGCTCGGCTACCACTACATGGGCCGGGAGGGAACCAACATCTCGTACGCGCCGCGGGATCCGCTGGCCCACGGCCGCAGCGTTGCGGACATCATGCGTTCGGCCCGTCGCCTGCCCGAGCACGCCGACGAGATCGTGGTCGACCTGTACCGTCGCAAACTCCTGCGCTACCTCGGCCCCCGCTACCTGCCGAACATGCCGCCCGAACGGCAGTCGGCCTATGTTCAGGCCACCGCCGAGGTGGCCGCCGAGTTCATCCCGGTCGAACTGGAGCAGACGCTGACGGCTTGGCCCAGGCTGGCCTCGCGCACAGCCCGGCTGGGTGGGGCAGGGGTCAGCGTCGCCCTGGCCCAGGCCCGCGCGGAGGGGAAGGTGCCGGCCGAACGCGCCAACGGGCACTGGTTCATCGGCCCGGCACCGGCGGACGACATCGTGGTCGTACGGCCGAAGGTGCGTAACACCCCGGCCAAGGGCGTGCGGGTGGTGGTGCGACCGGACTGGGTCCGGGTCAGCGCACCACGGCTGGAGTTCCGCGTCGGCGCCCGGGTGGTGCCGACCGGTACGGACCTGCGTCCACAGCAGCGACTGGGCGGCGAGGGCCGGGTCTTCGCATGCTGGGACGACCTGAGTGTGCCGGTGACCTTCGACGGTGAGGCCGTGGTCGTCAACCGGCTTCGCTACGCCGCTGACGGGGACGGTCAACTGCTCGTCACAGGGACCTGAGGCCGGTCGACGGCGACTGCTTCAGTTTGCACCGCAGTCACAAGCGGGCCCTTCGGATTTGGTGGGGCTCACATCCGCGAGAGTCGGCCGGATTCTTGCTCACGAACGTTGCGATGGCTCACTTCGGTGACTCCATCACCCGTTGGATCACGGCGTGCTCATGCCCCGGCTTGATCCACCCCCGCGACTGTCGCACGGTTGTCAGTCGGCTCACGACTGGCGCGCGGTTG
>DAOMFH010000036.1:0-12820 GCA_035429705.1 Actinomycetota bacterium | reverse complement strand
CCCGCAAACAGATCGCCCGCAGTCAGCAGGTCGTGATCGTGGAGGGTTACACGGACGTCATGGCCTGTCACCTGGCCGGGGTGGACACGGCGGTGGCCACCTGCGGCACGGCCTTCGGCTCCGACCACGTGAAGATCCTCCGGCGCTTGCTGCTCGACCAGGACGAGCACCGGGGCGAGGTGATCTTCACGTTCGACTCCGACGAGGCGGGCCGGAAGGCCGCCCTGCGGGCCTTCGAGGTCGATCAGAAGTTCGTCGGGCAGACTTTCGTGGCGGTGACCGCCGAGGGCCTCGACCCGTGTGACCTGCGGATCGCATCCGGCGACGAGGCGGTCCGCGATCTGGTGAGCAGCCGGATTCCGTTGGCCGAGTTCGTGATCCGTTCGCGCATCGCGGGCTACGACCTCGACAGCGCTGAGGGGCGTACCCATGCGCTGCGTGCCGCTGCTCCCGTGATCGGGTCGATCCCGGACCGCATCCTGCGGGCGGAGTACGTGCGGCTGGTGGCCGGCTGGACAGGCGTGGACCAGGCACTGGTCAGCGATGCGGTCCGGCAGACCGGAGGCCGGCCGAAACCCGCTGCGCCGCCGGGTGGGCTGGGGCCTGTGCCCGATGAGCGCGATCCCGCGGCCATGGTGGAGCGTGAGTCGCTGAAGCTCGCCCTGCAGTCGCCGGACCTGGTGCACAGTTGGTTCGCCAGTGTCGAGCCGGCGGCATTCACCCACGAGGGCTACGCGCTGGTCTACGCGGCTGTCGTCGCGGCGGGCGGTCCACCGGCCGCCCCGGACGCACAGTGGATCACGGCCGTGCTCGAGCAGTGCCCGGACGACCGCGTCCGGGCCGGGGTCCGCGCCCTGGCGGTCGAACCGCCCCGCGCGCTGTTCGGTGACGACCATGCGACGGTCGACCGGCGGTTCGCCGAGAACGTGCTGTCCCGATTGCTCGAACTCGACGCCGGCCGGCGACTGCGGGAGGTGAAGTCCCGGCTGCAGCGCATCAACCCGGTCGAGGACCAGGACGAGTACCGGCGGCTGTTCGCCGATGTGCTGGCCCTGGAGCAGTACCGCAGGCAGTTGCGCGAGGTGCTGGTGGGCGACCAGTGATCCGGCGGAAGCCGCCTCCGGCCGAGGTCGTCGCGGCGCTGCCGGGCGAGCGTCCGCTGGCCTGGGCGCTGGCCCCGGAGGGCTGGGCGGTCGCCAGCGCCCGGCGCCTGGTCCTGCCCGGGCGGGATCCGCTCGGCTGGGAGGACGTCGTGCGGGCGGCGTGGGATGAGCCGGTGCTGGAACTGCACCTGCCGGACGGGCAGTTGCACCTGACCTTGGACGATCCCGGGGGTCTGCCCGAAGTCGTCCGCGAGCGGGTCACCGCCAGCGTCGTGGTCCAGCACCACGTGCTGCTGCGCGGGGACCGCGGGGTGCGGATCGTGGCCCGCCGGCCGCCCGGCGGCAGCGAGGTCACCTGGCGGGTGACCTTCGATTCCGGGCTGGACCACCGCGACCCCCAACTGCGCGCGGAGGCCGACCGCGCCCTGGCCGAGTTGCGGTCCTCGCTGGGGTTGTGAGGCCCGGCACCCACGGCAGCGGCGCGCCGCGTACCCCGCGCGGGAGGATCAGGGGCATACCATTTGCCCATGACACAGGACCCGATGGACCGACTGCCGGAACCCGTTGCGGGTCAGCAGCAGTATCAGCAGGAGTGGATCGATCCACCGGTCCAGGCCCTCGACCTGGCCGCGGTGTTCGCCCGGGCGATCACCGCCCTGGCCGTCGTCACCGCGGTGTTCGGGGTGATCATGCTTCTGTGGCCCAGCGCCACTGTCCGGGTGGTCGCTGTCATCTTCGGGCTGTGGCTGCTGTTCTCGGGCCTGGTCATGATGCTGCAGGCGCTCGCCTCGCAAGGCAGCGGCTTTCTGCGGGCCCTGCTGGGCGTCGCCGGGCTGCTGTCGGTTGTCATCGGCGGCGTGTGCATCGTCAACGGTGACGCCTCGGTCAAGATCCTGGTGCTGTTCGTGGTCATCGGGTGGATCGCCCACGGCCTGGCCTACCTGATCGTGGGCCTGCGCAACAAGTACTCCCCGAGCAGGGGTTTCTACCTGTTCTTCGGCGTCCTGCAACTGGTACTGGCCGCACTGGTCATCGCCTGGCCCAACGCCACGGTCACCGTCCTCGTGCGGGTGATCGGGGCCGGACTGCTGGTGGCGGCCGGATTCGGCCTGTGGGCCGCCCGGCAGGTGCGCAAGGGTGCCGGTGGTGGCGGAGCCGTCGTGGTGATCAACCAGCAGTGAACGGCACCTCGTCGAGGATCCGCAGCGCGCAGGCGGTGTCCTCCTCGGCGTAGTTGACCACCGGGCTGGGCCGTTCATCGCCGGGCTGCAGCCAGGGCACCGCGCGTTCCATGGTCAATGTGCCGCCGGACAGGGTCGCGACCTGCTCGAAACCGAGGCCCGTGAGCGCCCGGTGGGCCAGGTACGAGCGGAACCCGGACCGGCAGTACACGAAGACCGGCCGGCGGCGATCCAGTTCGGCGGCCCGTTCGCGCAACTGCTGCACCGGGATGTTGATCGATCCGGGCAGGGCGCAGGCCTGGTTCTCCTCAACTGTGCGCACATCAAGCAGGACCGCGTCGGCCGGCAGGGTGCCCCAGTCCTCGGGGTACCAGAACCGCACCGTCCCATCGAGCAGGTTGCTGCCCTGGAACCCGGCCATGTTGACCGGGTCCTTCGCCGATCCGTAGGGCGGGGCGTAGGCCAGTTCGAGTTCGGCGAGGTCCCAGACCGTCAGCCTGGCGCGCAGGGCGACGGCCAGCACGTCGATGCGCTTGTCGACCCCGTCGTAGCCGACCACCTGCGCTCCGAGCACACGTCCGTCGGCCGGGGCGAACAGCAGTTTCAGGTGCATCGCGGCGGTGCCGGGGTAGTAGGACGCGTGGCCGTTGGGGTGGACGTACACCTTCCGGTAGTCGAGCCCCGCCTGGCGCAGCGACTTCTCGTTCGCGCCTGTGCACCCGGCGGTCATCCCGAAGACCTTGACGATCGAGGTGCCCTGGGTCGTGGTGTAGGCGGCGGGCCGGCCGAACATGTGATCCGCGGCGATCCGGCCCTGCCGATTGGCCGGACCGGCCAGGGGCACCGACGTGGCCCGGCCGGTGACGGTGTCCCGGACCAGCACCGAATCGCCCACCGCGTAGATGTCCGGGTCCGAGGTGCGCTGATGCGGGTCCACCAGGATCGCGCCGCGGGGGTCGGTGGTCAACCCCGAGGTCTGTGCCAGCCGGGAGTCCGGAACGACCCCGATCGCCAGCACCACGAGATCGGCCGGGAGGACGCCGTCGGAGGTCAGCACCGAGGTGTCCGTGAAACCCTGCGCGGTCGCCCCGAGGTGGAGCTGGACGCCGTTGTGCAGCAGTTCCGCCTCGACCTGGTGGGCCATCTCCGGGTCGAGCGGGTTGAGCACCTGGTCGGCGGCCTCCAGGATCGTCACGTGCCAGTTCCGGTGGCGCAATGCCTCGGCCATCTCCACTCCGATGTACCCGGCGCCGACCACCACCGCCCGGCCCGGTCCGGCGTCCACAATGGCCTTGATCCGGTCCATGTCCCCGAGGTTGCGCAGCGTGTGGACCAGCGGCGAGTCGATCCCGGGCAGGGAGGGCTTGAGCGGGCTGGCGCCGGTGGCCAGCACGAGTTTGTCGTAGGCCTGCTCGTAGGTCCGCCCTGCGCTGATGTCCCGGACGGTCACGGTCTTGGCGCCGGGATCGATCGACAAGGCCTCGCAGCCGGTCCGGACGTCCAGGTTGAGGTTCTCCGCCAGGCTCTCGGGGGTCTGCACAAGCAGTGCCGAACGTTCCGGGATGTCCCCGCCGATGTGGTACGGCATACCGCAGTTCGCGAAGGAAACGTACTGGTCACGCTCGAGCACGACGATGCTCGCCGACTCCGACAGCCGCCGCGCCCGGGCGGCCGCGGACATGCCGCCGGCGACACCGCCGACGACCACGATCTTCTGGGGCTGGTTCATCGGTTCTCCCACCGGGTCCGGGTCAAGCGCGGTACCGCCCGTCCATGGTAGTCAGTGGCTGTCGATCGGCATTGCGGCCCAGCGGCTGCGTTGGGCTGCGGGCATCCGTGAGGATGTGGGTATGCGTGCAGCCGACCTCACCCTCGCCGAACAGATCAGCCTGCTGTCGGGCAGCACATTCTGGCTGACCCAGCCCCTGCCGGACCGGGGGATCGGCTCGGTCATGCTCAGCGACGGCCCGCACGGGCTGCGTGCCCAGAAGGGGGAGGGGGAGCACCTGGGGCTGACCGACAGCTTGCCTGCCACCTGCTTCCCGACCGCGGTGACGATCGCGAGTTCCTGGGACGTCGAACTGATCGAGCAGATCGGGGCCGCCGTCGGACGGGAGGCCCGCGCGATCGGCGTGTCCGTCGTGCTCGGTCCGGGACTGAACATCAAACGTCACCCGTTGTGCGGGCGCAACTTCGAGTACCTGTCCGAGGACCCCCTGCTCAGCGGGGTTCTGGCGGCGGCGATGGTGCGCGGCATCCAGGGACAAGGGGTGGGGGCCTGCTTGAAGCACTTCGCCGTGAACAACCAGGAGTCCCACCGGCTGGTGGTCGACGCGGTGGTCGACGAGCGCACCCTGCGCGAGATCTACCTGGCCGGATTCGAGTACGCGGTCACCCACGCCAGTCCGCAGACGATCATGGCGGCCTACAACCTCGTGAACGGGCAGTACTGCTGCGACAGCGAGTACCTGCTCACCGGGATTCTGCGCCAGGAGTGGGGGTTCGACGGACTGGTCATGAGTGACTGGGGGGCCACCAACGACCGGGCCGCCGGGGTGCGGGCCGGGATGGACCTCGAGATGCCCGGCAGTGGCGGGGTATTCGACGCCGAGGTCGCGCAGGCCGTGGCCGGCGGTGAGCTCGACCCCGCCGATGTCGCCAGGTGCGCCGACCGGGTGCTGGACCTGGTGGCCGGTGCGCCTGTGGGCGAGGGCCCCGCGGCCGACCTGACCGCGCACAACGAGCTGGCCCGGCGGGCAGCTGCCGAAAGTACGGTGCTGCTGGCCAACGACGGCATCCTGCCGCTGGCCGGCGACGAGACCGTGGCCCTGATCGGGGCCTTTGCGCGCCAGCCCAGGTATCAGGGTTCCGGCAGTTCCCAGGTCAACCCGACCCGCCTCACGACCGCGGCGAACGCCTTCACCGAACGGGGGGTCCGGGTGCGCTATGCCGCAGGATACGACCCGGTGACCTGTGAACCCGACGAGAATCTGATCGCAGAGGCCGTCGCCGTCGCGGCCCGGGCCGATGTGGTGGTCCTGATGGCCGGACTGCCGGGGATCTACGAGAGCGAGGGCTTCGACCGCACGGACCTGCACCTGCCCCGCCAGCAGGAGCAATTGATCCACGCAGTGTGCGCCGCGAACCCACGCACGGTCGTCGCGCTGTCGAACGGCGCACCCGTGGTGATGCCGTGGGTGGACCAGCCGGCCGCCATCCTCGAGTCCTACCTGGGCGGGCAGGCGTCCGGTGGAGCGCTGGTGGACGTGCTCTACGGGCAGGTGGAGCCGGCCGGGCGGCTGGCGGAGACGTTCCCCGTGCAGCAGACGGATGTGGCCAGCGACAACTGGTTCCCGGGCCAGCCGCATCAGGTTCAGTACCGCGAGGGTCTGGCCGTCGGCTACCGGCACTTCACCACCTCCGGCACCAAGCCACTGTTCCCGTTCGGGCACGGGCTGGGGTACAGCACGTTCGAACTCGGTGAGCCCGCGCTGGACGACGCCGAAGTGGCGGCCGGGCAGGATGTGACCATCCGCGTCCCGGTGACCAACACCGGGCAGCGCGACGGGAGCACCGTCATCCAGGTGTACGTCCATGACCGGACCGGGCGGGTGGCGCGGCCCCGCCGCGAACTGGGCGGCTTCGCCAAGGTCCGGTTGCCGGCCGGCGCGACCGACGCCGTCGTGATCAACGTCCCGTCGCGGGCCTTCGCGTTCTACGACGTGCAGCAGCGGTCCTGGCAGGTCCCGGAGGGGGAGTACGACCTGGAGGTCGGGCTGTCCAGCGTGGACATCGCGCACGCCGTGCCGGTGCGCATGACCGGGGGTTTCACCGGCCGGCGCGACGAGGAGGCGGGGATCGCCAGCGATGACGGCGACTTCGCCCGACGCCTGGGCCGGCCCATCCCGCCGGTACGTCCGGTGCGCCCCTACACGCGTGTGTCGACGGTGGGGGAGGTGTCGCACAATCCGGTCGGGCAATTGCTACGTTCCCTCGTGCTGCGGGTGGGGGGCCACCACACGGCTGAGGATCCGACCACGGCCCGCATGATCGAGCGCTCCGTGGACGAGATGCCACTGCGAACGATCGCGTTGTTCTCCGAGGGGAAGATCGACCTGGGGGTGATCGACGCGCTCATCGACGTGCTGAACCGCCGACCCGACCGCACAGTGGGTCGCGCCGTGCGTGGCCTGTTGCGCAAGGCCCGGGGCGGCTGAGGCGGGACTCCCCATTCAGCCGATTCGTGACCGCCACCCCTCGGCCAGTGCCCGCAGCGCAGCGGGATCCTCCTGGGTGAGCGCGCCGGCGGCCTTGAGGCGGCGGCCGGCCACCCAGACATCGGTCACGTCCTGCCGCTCAGCACAGTGGACCAGGTGGGACACGACGTCGTACACGGGGGCGAGTTCGAATCGCGACATGTCCACCGCCACCAGGTCCGCCGCCTTGCCGACCGTCAGCGAACCGATCAGGTCGCACAGCCCCAGGGCGGCGGCCCCGCCGAGGGTGGCCGTGTGCAGTGCCTGGGCGGCCGGGACCACCGCGGCGTCACCGGTGCTGCCCTTGGCCAGTAGGGCGGCCATGCGCATCTCCCCGAGCAGATCCAGCCGGTTGTTGCTCGCCACGCCATCGGTGCCGAGTCCGACCCGCAGGCCGCTGGCCAGCC
Source organism: Actinomycetota bacterium (assembly GCA_035429705.1). GTDB lineage: Bacteria > Actinomycetota > Actinomycetes > S36-B12 > UBA10799 > JADKAV01. Next base: position 5,873 of record DAOMFH010000036.1, on the reverse strand, counting down.
AGTCGGCGAACCGCGCCACCCCGGAGGCCAGTTTCAGGTTCGACACCGGGCAGTGGACGACCGAGGCCCCCCGCTCGGCGAGCAGTGCGATCTCGTCGTCGGTCAGGTGGACGGCGTGCACGGCGATCAGCCGGGGACCGACCACGCCCAGTCGGTCGAGGCGGGCCACGGGACGCACGCCGTACTCGGCCACACCCGCTGCCACCTCGTCGGTGGTCTCGTGCAGATGGGTGTGCACAGGCACGTCGTACTGCTCGGCGACATCCTGCAACTGGCCGAAGAGGTCGTCGCCGACCGTGTACGGGGCGTGCGGGGCGAGACACAGGTGCACCCCGGGCAGTCCCCGGTGCTGCTCGATCACATCCACCGCCTTGCGGAGGTGGTCGCCGGCGCCGCGGGCGTAGGGGGTGTCCGCGTCGACGATCACCTGCCCGGCCATGATCCGGATTCCTGCGGCCCGGGCCGCTGCGATGGCCGAGGCCGGGAAGAAGTACATGTCCGAGAAGCACGTCACCCCGCCGGCCAGCATCTCGGCGGCGGCCAACCGGGTCCCGTCCGTGACGAACCGCGGGTCCACCCAGCGGCTCTCGGTCGGCCAGACGCGTTCCCGCAGCCAGGTCATGAGCGCGACGTCGTCGGCGTAGCCGCGCAGCAGTGTCATCGCCGCGTGCGTGTGGGCGTTGACCAGCCCGGGCATGAGCACGTGGTCGGTGAGCACGATGCGGGGGGCGTGCGGGTAGTCCCTGCGCAACTGCGACTGCTGACCCACCGCGACGATCCGGCCATCCGCCACGGCCACCCCCGCGCGCTCGAGCACCTGCCACGGCTCGATCGGCAGGACCCACCGTGCCTCGATCACCTCGACCATGGCGGCAGAATAGACGGCACCGGCGCGCAGCAGCAGGCTTGGACCGAGGTGGAGGAGCAGCGATGCATGAGGTGTCGATCGCGCGGGCCGTGGTGCGGACCGTTATGGACGCAGTGCCCGACGCACGGACCCAGGTCACGCAGGTCCGTGTGCGGATGGGGCCGCTGTCCGGGGTCACGCCGGAGGGTCTGCTGTCCGCCTACGAGGTCGTCACTGACGGTACGGCCCTGGCCGGGGCGGCTCTGACTGTGGAGCAGGCGCCGCTGGTCATCAGGTGTCCGCAGTGCGGCGAACAGGAACTGGGCGGAGTGCTCGACCTCGTCTGCCCGCTATGCGGACAGCCCTGCGGGGACGTGGTCGGCGGCACGGAACTCGAGGTCGTCGAGGTCGTCCTCGAGCAGTAGCACTGGGGGTCGCGGCGCACCGTTCGTGCGTCCCCATCCGGTGCGTGACACGCCAGGTCTTCGGCTGCGCATCCGGTCCTCACCCCGCACCTCGGTGCCCCGGTTCCGCGTGACTGCCGGCCACCTACGCGGCCCGGTGCCGAACCGATGCGCAACTTCACCTCGTGCGCCTGACGGGGACCCCGGCGCCATGGCAGATTCGGGGCAGCGGGCGACAGGAGGTGGATCGATGCGGCGGTGCGCCATCCGGGTCACGGGGACGGTGCAGGGTGTCGGCTTCCGGCCCTTCGTCCACCGCCTGGCCGCTGAACTCGGACTGACCGGGCATGTGGGCAACGACCCGCGGGGTGTCTTCATCGAGGTGCAGGGGGAGCGGGTCGAGGAGTTCCTGCGCCGGTTGCGCGCCGACGCTCCACCGATGAGCCGTATCGACGGACTCACCGCCACGGACGTCGGAGTCCGTGCCGAGTCCGGCTTCCGGATCGTCGGCAGCGGGGCTGGGACTGCGGGCGGCACGACGGCCATCCCGCCGGACACGGCCACGTGTCCCGACTGCCTGCGAGAACTGCGGGACCCGCACGACCGCCGCCATGGCTACCCCTTCATCGCCTGCACCAACTGCGGCCCGCGCTACACCATGCTGACCGGTCTGCCCTACGACCGTGCGAACACCTCGATGGCGGACTTCCCGCTGTGTGCTCCCTGCGAGGCCGAGTACACCGATCCCGGCAGTCGCCGCTTCCATGCCCAGCCCACGGCCTGCGCCGACTGCGGGCCGCGACTATCGATGCCCGTGCCCGCCCTGGCTGCTGCCCTGCGCTCCGGGCGGATCGCCGCGATCAAGGGAATCGGGGGGTACCACCTGGCGTGCGACGCCGGTGACCCGCAGGTGGTGGCCCGCCTGCGTGAGCGCAAACGCCGTGGTGACAAACCCTTCGCCGTGATGGCCCGCGACATCGCAACTGCGCGGCGGGTGGCGGTGATCGAGGATGAAGCGCTGCGGCTGCTGGTGGATCCGGCCCGGCCCGTTGTGCTGTTGCCCTGCCGGGATCCGCGACTGCAGAACTCGGTGGCGCCGGGCAACACGCTCGTGGGGGTCATGCTGGGCTACACCCCGTTGCACGCATTGCTGTTCGAGGCCGGCGCGCCCGACGTCCTGGTGATGACCAGCGGGAATCTCGCCGACGAACCCATCTGCACCGATGCGGCCGAGGCTGAACGGCGGCTGGCCGGACTGGCCGACATCTTCTGCCACCACGACCGGCGCATCCAGGTCGCGTGTGACGACTCGGTGGTACGGGTCGTGGCGGGCAGCCCGCAGCCGGTGCGGCGCAGCCGGGGTTACGTCCCCGCGCCGATCTGCGCACCAATGCCGGTACCCCCGATGGTGGCGGTCGGGGGCGAACTCAAGGCCGCCGCTGCGGTGGCCGCCGGCGACCGGGTGTGGCTGACCCAGCACATCGGTGACGTCGAGAATCCGCAGACCCTGGACATGCTGGCCCGGGCCATCGGCGTCCTCTCGGATGTGCAGCGGGTCCGCCCGGAGGTGGTGGTCAGTGACGCGCATCCCGGATACCTGTCCCGGGGATGGGCCGCCCGCTTCGCCGCGGACCGCGGGATCGAGCACGTGACCGTCCAGCACCACCACGCGCACTTGGCCTCCCTGTTGGCCGAGCATGCGGTGCCGCCGGGGGAGTCGGTGCTGGGCGTGGTCTTCGACGGCACCGGGTACGGCAGCGACGGAACCATCTGGGGCGGGGAGTTCCTGCTCGGCGGCTACCGGGAGGTGCGTCGTGTGGGACACCTGCGCCCGGTCATGCTGCCGGGCGGCGACGCGGCCGTGCGATTCCCCGCTCGGGTGGCGCTGGCGCACCTGCACGCCGCCGGGCTGGACTGGACCGGTAGCGCGCCGACCGGGTACATGCCCGCCGGGGACGTGCGACTGCTCGAGCAGATGCTGCGCACCGGCTCCCACTGCACCCCGACGACCAGCATGGGCCGGTTGTTCGACGCGATCGCCGCGCTGCTGGACGTGCGGCAGCAGGTGGACTACGAGGCACAGGCCGCGATCGAACTCGAGGCCCTGGCCGAAGGGGTACGGGCGCCGGCCTGGCCGGTCGACGTGTCCCGGGCCGGGGGGCAGGTGGTGATCGACCCGGGCACCTGGCTGCGGTTGGCACTGGTCGCCCCGGACGCGGCGGCGGCTGCCCGCTCGTTCCATCTGGCCGTCGCCGATGCGGTGGTCAGGGCGGCCGGGCTGATCAGCGACGCCCACCCTGTCTCGACGGTCGGACTGACCGGCGGGGTTTTCGCGAATGCGCCGCTGACCTCGGCCTGTCAGGAGGGCTTGCGGGCGGCTGGGTTCCGCGTTCTGACCCACCGCACGGTACCGCCCAACGACGGCGGTCTGGCGCTCGGTCAGGCGTGTGTGGCCGCCGCCCGCAGATGAGTCGTACTGCGGCCGCGGCCCGTCCGCGAAGATCGGCACGGCCGGTTAGGCTGACGTCATGTGTCTGGGCGTGCCCGGCAAGGTCACCCGCGTGTGGGATGACCAGGGCACCCGCATGGCCACGGTCGACTTCGGCGGGGTCCGCAAGGAGGTCTGCCTGGCGTACGTGCCGGACGTGGACGTGGGGGACTACACCATCGTGCACGTGGGTTTCGCCCTGACGAAACTGGACGAGGCCGCAGCGCTGGAGACGCTCGAGTTGTTCCGGCAGGTGGGCCTGCTCGACGACGAGTTCGGATACCCGCGGTGAGGTATCTGGACGAGTTCGGCGACGCGGACCTGGCCAGACGCCTGCTCGACGACATCGCCGCAACGTCCACCCGCCCATGGGCACTCATGGAGGTGTGCGGCGGCCAGACCCACACGATCATCCGCAACGGCATCGACCAGTTGTTGCCCGGCAGCATCGAGATGATCCACGGGCCCGGCTGTCCGGTGTGTGTCACGCCGCTGGAGACCATCGAACGGGCACTGCTCCTGGCCGCTCGCCCGGAGGTCATCCTCTGTTCGTTCGGCGACATGCTCCGGGTCCCGGGTTCGTCGCAGGACCTGCTGACCGTCAAGAGCCGCGGGGGTGACGTCCGGATCGTGTACTCGCCACTGGACGCCGTGCGCATCGCCGAACAGAACCCGGATCGCGAGGTGGTGTTCTTCGGCGTGGGCTTCGAGACCACGGCCCCGGCCAACGCGATGACGGTCAAGTTGGCCAAACAGCATGGGCTGGCCAATTTCTCATTGCTGTCCTCGCAGGTGCTCGTGCCTCCGGCGATCCGCGCGATCATGGAGTCGCCGGACTGCCGGGTGCAGGGTTTCCTGGCTGCCGGGCATGTCTGCACGGTCATGGGCACAGCCGAGTACCTGCCCCTGGTCGAGCAGTACCGGGTGCCGATCGTCGTGACCGGCTTCGAGCCGCTCGATGTGCTGGAAGGGATCCGCCGGGTCGTGCGGCAATTGGAGCAGGGCCGCGCAGAGCTGGACAACGCCTACCCGAGGGCGGTCAGCGCAGGGGGCAACCCCGCCGCGCAGCAAGTGGTCCGTGAGGTGTTCGAGACCTGCGACCGCCAGTGGCGCGGCATCGGCGTCATCCCGCACTCCGGCTGGCGACTGACCGACCAGTACGCGGACTTCGACGCGGAGAGGCGCTTCCAGCTGCTCGAACTCACGGCCGTCGAATCAGCGGAGTGCAGATCCGGTGAGGTCCTGCAGGGACTCATCAAACCCGATGAGTGCTCCGCTTTCGGAGAACGTTGCACACCCGTCTCGCCGCTGGGGGCGCCGATGGTCTCCAGCGAGGGGGCCTGCGCGGCCTACTTCCGGTTCCGCCGGAGGGCTGCCACGTGACCGGAGGGCCGGACCCGAGCGGTTGGACGTGCCCGCTGCCGCTGCGCGACCACAGCAGCATCGTGATGGGGCACGGCGCTGGGGGACGACTGTCCGGTGACCTCGTGCGGCATCTGTTGGTGCCCGCGTTCCAGGGCACGCGACTGGCCGACGTACTGCAGGAACTCGGCGATGCGGCGGTCTTCGACCTGGCCGGTGGACGCCTGGCGTTCACCACAGATTCGTACGTGGTGCGGCCGCGCTTCTTCCCCGGTGGCAACCTCGGGGATCTGGCCGTGAACGGCACGGTCAACGACCTGGCGGTGTCGGGGGCCGTTCCCCTGGCTCTGTCGGCCGGGCTGATCCTGGAGGAGGGACTGCCCCTGGCCGAACTGGGGGTCATAGCCGAGACGATGGGCGCGGCCGCCCGCGTGGCCGGCGTGTCGATCGTCGCCGGCGACACGAAGGTGGTCGACTCCGGGCATGGGGACGGTGTGTACATCAACACCGCCGGGGTGGGGCTGGTCCGCCCCGGACTGGAACTCGGCCCGCGCCACGTCGCACCGGGGGACCGCGTGCTGGTCTCCGGTCCCATCGCCCAGCACGGGATCGCCGTGCTCAGCGTGCGGGACGGGCTGGCCTTCGACTCCGAGATCGTCAGTGACACCGCACCGCTCAACGGCCTCATCACAGCAGTCCTGGACACCGGCGCCCGGATCTCGATGATGCGTGACCCCACCCGCGGCGGCGTGGCGGCCACGCTCAACGAGAT
>DAOMFH010000035.1:0-12850 GCA_035429705.1 Actinomycetota bacterium | reverse complement strand
TGAACCTACTTTCACGCTAATGGGTCAGCCGAACGGAGGATTGCGGAGGGTACGGACGGCCGGGGTGGCCAACGGAGATCGGCGTCGCTAGGTTTCTCGCGGGAGGGTTCACGAGTATGAGCAAACGTCTACTGGCGGTGGTCGGTGCGGCCGCGGCGGCGGTGTCGGGAACAGTGCTTGCGGCCCCGGCGCAGGCCGCGGACGACGGCCCGGCGACCATCACCAAGGAAGTGATCCACGGGCCGCTCGTGGCAGGGTCGGTCACCCCGGTGACGTTCAGGATCACGGTGACGAACACCAGTGGGAATCCGGAGTACTTCGATGTACTCGACGTGCTTCCGCCGGGACTGATGCTCGACACTGTGTCCTCGGCCAAGTGGACCTCCTGTCAGACGTCCCCTGTCGCCGTGTTGTGCCCCTTCGTGCTGTTCGGCGATGGTGAGGCGGCCACCCTGACCCTGTCGGCCACGGCTCCTGCCCGGATGCGCGCTGGGTTTCTGACGAACTGCGCTGACACCGTCGGGTACGAGTTGGCCACCCCTGTGCAGGGCTGCTACGGCATGTACGACGTGGCTGCCATCGCGCGCACGGATGTCGAGGTGGTCGAGGACGCAGACCTGGAACTGACCGCCTCACATGCGACCCAGTACGACCAGGTAGATCCGGGCAACGAAGCGGTGGTCGACTTCGCGGTGAGGAACAACGGTCCATCGGACGCCTCCGGGCCGATCAGGGTGAAGGGCACCCTGCCGGCCGGCCTGGACTTCGTGGCCGGTACGGCGCCGTGGGCGTGCTCAGCGGTCGCTCAGGAGGTGACGTGCGAGTGGACCCCGCCGATGCTGGCCCCGGGTCTGCCTGCGAGCGCGGACCTGCTGTCCGGCGCTCTGCCGGGCCGGGGCAGGGCTGACGCGCAGGTGACGGAAGTCATTGCCGCTGAGGTCCCCGCCATGTCCCTGCTACCCACGGGGGACAGCGCCCCACCGTTGTCCTGGACGCTGAAGACCGTCAAGCCCGGGGTGGTGCCGTCCTACCCGGTCAGCGCGACCGCCTCGTCTGCCTCGGATGACTCGAACCCGGCCAACAACGCCGCCACCACTCCGATCGGGGTGACGCCGGTCGACGTGGCCATCACCAAGTCCGCCGCCGGTCCATTCACCGTCGGTGAGCAGGGGTTCTGGAACCTGACGGTGAGCAATACCGGGACGATCGATGACGCCGGAATCCTCACCCTGCTCGATACGTTGCCGCAGGGTTCCACCCTGGCCTCGGCTAGTGGGACTGGCTGGGACTGCAATGCTGCCGGAGCCACGGTGACCTGCACGCATGCCGGACTTGCCAAAGGCGCGACGTCCGAACTGACGCTGACCACCGATGTGAAGGCCGGTTTCCCGGAGATCACGAACAACGCCACGGTGACCAGCAGCTCCTACGAGAAACAGACCGGTAACAACTCGGCTTCTGCCCGGACCAGCGTGCACAACGTCACCCGCACCAAGGCCGCCCAGACCGCCGCGCCACTGCCGGCCTCGCCCACCCGGGTGAAGGCCGGCAAGACCGACCAGGGACAGAAGCTGCGCACCCGCGTGTTGTGCCGGCCGGTGAAGCCCACCGCGGCCGGCGAGGTGAGCTACTGCAAAGTGACGCGTTCGGCCAGGATCGTGCGGATCAAGGTCTTCGGCTCGCGGCCGATGCGGGTGACCGTGATCCAGACCGCGAAGGGCACGGACGAGTACAAGCCGTTCACCCAGCACAAGACCTACGTCGTGCGGCCGTAACCGGATGAGTTCAACCGCGGCGGTCAGTGACCGGCGCCGGGCTCCACGAGTTCGATCAGCACCCCGCCGCAGTCCTTCGGATGCGCGAAGTTGACCCGGGAGCCGGCGGTGCCGCGCTTGGGCTGTTCATAGAGCATGCGGACCCCGGCTGCGCGCAACTCGTCGGCGGCCACCTCGATGTCCGACACCCGGTAGGCGACCTGCTGGATGCCCTCGCCGCTGCGGGCCAGGAACTTGCCGATCGGGGAGTCGTCAGATAGCGGCGCCAGCAGTTGGACGCAGGAGCCGCTGTCGCCGACGGCCATCATGGCCTCGCGCACCCCCTGCTCCTCGTTGACCTCCTCGTGCACCAGTTCCATCCCGAACGCGTCCTGGTAGAAGGCGATGGCCCGGTCCAGATCCCGCACTGCCAGGCCCACATGGTCGATCGCAGTCACAAAGCCCATGGCGTTATCGTGGCACTAGCGACTAACCCACCCACTCAGGAGGTCTGGTATGGCCGGAAATGTGATTGTTGCGGGAGCCCGCACCCCGATGGGGCGCCTGCTCGGCTCCTTGAAGGGCTTCTCGGCCGCCGATCTCGGGGGGGTCGCGATCAAGGGCGCGCTGGATCGCGCGGGCGTCTCCCCGGAGCAGGTCGACTACGTCATCATGGGCCATGTCCTGCAGGCCGGAACCGGACAGATCACCGCCCGCCAGGCCGCGGTCAAGGCCGGGATCGGCATGGACGTGCCCGCCCTGACCATCAACAAGGTGTGCCTGTCCGGGCTGGACGCCATCGCGCTGGCCGACCAGCTCGTCCGGGCCGGCGAGTTCGAGATCGTGGTCGCCGGGGGCATGGAATCCATGACCAACGCACCTCACCTGTTGCTGGGCTCACGCGAGGGGGTCAAGTACGGCGACTGGAAGGTGTTCGACTCGATGGCCTTCGACGGCCTGACCTGCGCCTTCGACCAGTGCGCGATGGGGGAGTCCACCGAGCGGTACAACGCCGGGTACTCGGGCCTGACCCGGGAGCGGCAGGACGCCTTCGCGGCGCGCTCCCACCAACTGGCGGCGATCGCGGAGAAGAACGGCGCGTTCGCCGAGGAGATCGTCCCGGTCGAGATCCCGCAGCGCAAGGGCGACCCGGTGGTCTTCGCCAGCGACGAGGGCGTCCGCCCGGACACCACCGCAGAGAGTCTCGGCAGGCTACGTCCCGCATTCACCAAGGACGGCACTATCACGGCAGGCAACGCCTCGCAGATCTCCGACGGCGCGGCTGCGGTTGTGGTCATGTCCAAGGCGAAGGCTGAGGAGCTCGGCCTGACGTGGCTGGCCGAGATCGGCGCCCACGGGGTGGTGGCCGGTCCGGACGCGTCCCTGCATCTGCAGCCCGCCGAGTCGATCAAGGCGGCCTGCGCCAAGGAGGGCATCTCGGTCGCCGACCTGGACCTGCTGGAGATCAACGAGGCGTTCGCCGCCGTCGGGCTGGCTTCGACCGACGACCTCGGCGTCTCCGAGGACAAGGTCAACGTCAACGGCGGCGCGATCGCGCTGGGTCACCCGCTGGGGATGTCCGGAGCGCGGATCGTGCTTTCACTGGCTCTGGAACTGCGCCGGCGGGGAGGTGGCGTCGGCGCCGCAGCCCTGTGCGGTGGCGGGGGTCAGGGAGATGCTCTGATCATCCGCGTTCCGTAAGTGGGCCTGGTCGACCGGGCGCGCGCCGGCAACACCCGCGCGGTCGCCCGGTTGCTGACCCTGGTGGAGAGTTCCTCCCCGCAGTTGCGCCAGGTGAGCGCGCAACTCATGCCGCATGTCGGAAACGCACACGTGGTGGGTATCACCGGGGCTCCGGGGGTGGGCAAGTCCACCACGACCTCGGCGCTGATCGGGGCCCTTCGCGAGCGGGACCAGCGGGTGGCCGTGCTCGCAGTCGACCCCAGTTCCCCGTTCTCGGGCGGCGCGTTGCTCGGCGACCGGGTCCGCATGCAGACCCATGCCACCGACTCGGGCGTATTCATCCGTTCGATGGCCTCCCGAGGGCATCTCGGCGGCCTGTCCCCGGCGACCCCGCAGGCGCTGCGGGTGCTCGATGCGTGCGGCTTCGACATCATCCTGGTGGAGACGGTAGGGGTCGGTCAGTCCGAGGTCGAGGTGATGGGTCAGACCGACACGGTACTGGTGCTGCTCGCGCCCGGGATGGGCGACGGCATCCAGGTCGCGAAGGCAGGCATCCTCGAGATCGCGGACGTCTTCGTCGTGAACAAGGCCGACCGGGACGGCGTGTCGGCGACGACCCGGGAGTTGCGCTCGATGCTCGCCCTGGATCCCCGGCAGGAGGGGGCGTGGACCCCGCCGATCATCACGACCGTCGCGACCCGTGCCGAAGGCGTGGGGGATGTGCTCAAGGCCATCGATCGCCACCGGGAGTGGGCGAAGTCGTCGGGGGATCTGCGTCTGCGCAGGCTGCGGCGGATCGAGCGGGAGATCGAGGCGCTGGCCCTCGACCAGGTCCGCCCGTTGTTGCGCAACGCGTGGGATCTGGCCGAGCGGGTGCTGGCCGGGGAACTGGACCCCTACCTGGCCGCCCAGTTGCTGACCGAGAGCATCTAGCCCCTGGGCCCGTCGCTGCTAGCGACCCGCGAACCGGCGGCTGGCCGGCGAACTCAGCCCGCCGGGGCCGTGGGCCCGGACCTGCACCGTCTGCGGACCCGGACTGGCGGCGAACGACGCGCGGGTTCCGTCAACGACCGTCCACGATCCGGGCCTGCCCCCGCGCGGCGTCAGCCGGATCCAGTAGGAGTCGGCGCGCTTGCTGGGTCGCCAGCGGACGCTCACCTGAGTCCGGCCGACTGTCACACGCAACTTCGTGACTGGTGGCGGAGCTCCCGGTCCGGCGAGCGGACTGGTGGGCACTGATCCGGGAGACATCGGCCCGGGTCCGGCGGCGTTCTCGGCCCGCACGGTGACGGTGTACTCCGTGGTGGAGCGCAGACCCTTGATCGTGCACCGCCGCGCCCCATCGGTGCGACAGGTCTGCCCACCGGGCCAGGCCGTCGCGGTGTACCCGGACAGTCTGCGCCCGCCATCGTCTGACGGTGGCAGCCAGGTGACCCGCAATGCCGAAGGCCGTGGCGTGACGCGGACGTCGCGCGCCGCACCTGGCAGCCCGACCGGTCGCACCCGCCGTGCTGCGGCCACGGCCGGACTGCTGCCGGCCGGCGAACGCGCCTCGACCCTGACCAGGTACGCACGGCCGTTGCGCAATCCGGAAATCACGCAGGACAACTCGGTGGTTGAGCAACTGCGACCGCCGGGTGAAGCGGTGGCGACGTACTCGGTGACCTCATCGCTGGCCGATGCCGACCACATGACCGCCAGGCTGCGGTCCTGCGCCGTGACCCGCACGTTGTGGGCGGTCAGTGGGACGGCGGGGGTCACGGCCACCGAGTTGCTGGCCGCCGACGAGGGACCCGTCCCCACTCGATTGGCGGCGGTGACCGTGAAGGTGTGCCGCACGCCGTTGGGAAGCCCGGTGACGGTGCAGGTCAAGGCAGATGTGGTGCAGGTCGCCCCACCGGGTGCTGCGGTCACCGTGAAGGATGTGATGGGACTGCCCCCATCATCAGCGGGTGGTTGCCAGGTGACCGTGGCCTGCTTGCTGGCTGAGGTGGCGTGAACCGCGGTCGGCGCTCCCGGCGGGTCCAGCAGGGTGATGTCGCGCAGCAGGCTCCCGGTGAGCTGGACGGGCACCACCGCTGTGTCGTTCCCGTTGGCGGCGCGCAGGGTGTACCCGCCCGGCGGTGCCTCCATCGAGAAGTGGCCATCAGCGCCAGTGGTCTGGGACAGCCGAAACGCCGGTTCCTCGTCGCGCACGGCACTCACCGCTACCCCGGCGACGCCCTGGCCTTGCCGAGTTCGCACGGTTCCGAACAAGGTCACCAGTTGCGGGAGTTCCGCGGTGAACAGGTGTGTGCCGCAGGGCGCGGCATCAGCCGGATTGCAGTTCGGCACATCGGCGAACGTCACCGTTGCCGCGGACTGTCCAGTGAACTGCCGCGGCCAGTACAAGCTGGCAAAGCCTGTGCGCTCGATTCGGATCCGGTACCGACCCAGCGGGAGGTTGAGCCCTTGGTAGTAGGCCGACGTGGCCGGGTCGCCGTATGGCGCCACGGCGTAGATCAGCCCCGAGTCCAGGTTCTCAGCGGTCACGATGGCGCCGGCCAGGGGGGTGGTGTGGCCGCCGGTGTACCTGCCGGTGACGTTGATGCCGAGGGTTCCGGTACCCGCGGCCCTGGCCGGAGCCGCGGTGAGCAGCGCGCCGACAACGGCAGTCGCGAGTACCAGGGGGAGGAGCATTGCGCGCAAGGGGTTCGTCACGGGGAGTCCGTCTGTGAGTTGGGGGAAGCGGGGTTGATCGGCTGCTCGGGCCCGATCACGGCCCTGGTGGCGGCCGGTGCCGGGGCGGTTGATGTGACTCGGGTGTGGCTGGGACTGGTGGTCTGGGTCGTGGTGATCGGCGCGGTGGCAGGCGGGGCCGGTGCCGCCGGGGCGGTTCTCCGGGCGTGACGAGCGGCCGCCGGGTAGTTCGTGGACAGCACTGACATGACTCGCAGGACATGTCCGTCCGGCATCCGTGCGCCCAAGCTCGCCTGACCCATGACCTCCATCGTGCGCGGCCCCGCGACATCTGGGGAGGCCGCCTCCGGAATCTGTGGATAGAGTCCCTGGCCGACAACGGCTATCCCCACCCCGGCAACGGCAGCCGCGGCGCAGGCGCCGATCAGCGCCCAGTTGGGACCGCGGTGCTTGGGCGGCGGCGGATCGCAGCCCAAGATGCGGATCCTGGCGTTGCCCGAACGAGCAGCGCCGCTTGGATGCGCGAATGTCATGGAGCCCCCGACGGCGACAGATTGCTGACCAAACTGTAACTCGCTCGATAGGGTGGGCCCGCGGGAGGTGTGGATATGTCAGTCGTCGTGGGATATGACGGGTCCGAGTACTCCGAGTGGGCAGTTCGCAAGGCGGTCGAGGAGGCGCGTTCGCGCGGTCTCGCGCTCGAGGTCGTGACGGTATGGGATCAGCCCACGGTCGATCTGGGAATGGGATCCGGTGCGGTGATCGACCCGAATCTCAGCGACGTCGTGGCTCAGCGGGCGGCAGCAATCGCGGCTGAGGGGGCCGCCCTGGTCGCCGGGGTCGACGTCACGGCCACCGCGCTGGCCGGTCCGGCAGCCGCGGCCCTGGTCGATCGTGGAAGGGATGCGGAACTGCTGGTGGTCGGCTCGCACGGCCGCCACGCGGTAGCCGATATGTTGCTCGGCGGGGTCTCCCGCCAGGTCGCCACACACGCGCGATGCCCGGTGATGGTGGTCCGCTCGGGTGTTCCGGTGAATCGCCGCATCGCGGTGGGCATCGACGGGTCCGAGCAATCCGGCAGAGCCCTGGACTTCGCCTTCGAGCAGGCCAGTCGTCGGGGTGCATCCCTGCGGGTCATCCACTCGTGGGACGTGCCGGTGATCGGGTTCGACATCGATTCCGGCACCTACCCCGAGGGCGGGATCATCGACGATGTGCGGGACGCCGAAACAAGGCTTAGTGCGCAACTCGTGGCCGGCTACGCGGAGCGGTACCCCGATGTCGCCGTCGAGGTACGAGTGATCCGTGGCCAGCCCTCGAGGGTGCTCGTGGAGGAGAGTCAGGACTGCGACCTGCTCGTCCTCGGGTCGCGGGGCAGGGGAGGGTTCGCCTCGCTGCTGCTCGGCTCCGTAAGCCACCGGGTGCTGCACCGCGCGCACTGTGATCTGACGATCGTGCATTAGCGATGGCTCAACCGGAGCCGTGGCTCAGTCGAGATGAGCGCCCTTGGACTGCGCGATCCTCAGTCCGTGGAGTCGCGTCGCGCCATCTCAGTGATGACCGCCTTGCCCAATGAGTCCAGCGTCTCGCTGATCCCGTCGAGGAAGACCGGCAGGTCGCGCACCGAGTCGTAGTCAGCCGTGACGCCGAAATTGATCGTGCCGTTGTAGGAGGCGATGGCCGTCGAGATCCGCAGCCCGGGCCCCAGCGGTACGAAGGGGATCAGGGTCTCGAGCTGTCGGCCCAGCATGTAGAGCGGGAACTGCGGACCCGGCACGTTGGTGGTGACGGTGTCGAAGGCCCGCAGGTTGATCTGTCCGGCGACCCGGCCGGCGGCGGCGAAGAGCATGGGCGGGACGAAGTCGGCCATGCCGATGATCGAGTCGACGGTCAGCGGGGCGCCGCTCTTCTTCACGCGGTCCATCTGGCGGGTCATCGCATGCAGGCGGTCGACTGGGTCCTCCACGCCGATGGGCAGTTGCGCGAACATCGCCGACACCTCGTTGCCACCGCTGGTGTCACCGGGTTTGCGCATGGACACCGGGATCATCGACTGGATCTCCAGCGGCCGCATGTCGATGCCCCGGGAGGCGAGCAGTTCCCGGAACCCACCGGTCACGGCGGTCAGGATCACGTCGTTGACGGTTCCCCCGAAGGTGTTCTTGACCGCCTTGATCGTCTCGAGGTCGCCCTCCACCCAGCCCCACCTGCGGTGCGGGCCGATCTGCCCGCCCAGGGTGGAGTCGGTGCTGAGCAGGCGGCTTCCCACCGAGGTGCTGCCCATCATGCGGACGGCGACGTGCTCGGCGAATTCGCGGGGGTTGCCGACGCGTTTGGCCATCCGGGTCAGGTGCTCCCCGGGGCGCGTAACGGAATCGACCATGGCGTCGGTGAGCAGGCCGACCGTGCCGGGGGCCGGCTGCGGCTCCCAGGAACTCGCCGGGTTCTCCCGCCCCTCTGGGTCGGTGTCGAGGATGACCTCCATGATGTCGTGGCCGGACAGCCCGTCGATCATCGCGTGGTGAGCCTTGTTGATCAGCGCCCAGCGGCCCTCGGCCATGCCCTCCACCAGCCAGATCTCCCACATCGGCCGATCGAGGTCGATGCGCTGGGACAGTAACCGGCTGGCCAGCCGTTCCAGTTGGGCGTCGTGCCCGGGCTTGGGTACCGCGGTGTGGCGCACGTGGAATTCGAGCTCGAAGTTCTCGTCGTCCACCCAGATGGGCTGGCCGATGTGCAGCGGCACGGACTGCACCCGTTGCCGGTAGCGGGGAACTTCGTCAAGGCGGGAGTCGAGGTACTCGCACAACTCCTCGTAGGACGGCGCGGGACCCTCGAACACCATGAGGCCCCCGATATGCATCGGTTGCCCGTCGCGTTCCAGCAGCAGGAATGTGGTGTCCAGCGGGCTCAGGCGATCAGCCATTCGCATCTCCTCGGTCTGGTCAAAGCCTAGGCGGGTTCAATGGCGGGGCTATCCGAGGGCCGCCGACTTCGCGACCTCGGGATTCTCGTCCAGCCACTGCAGAATCGTGTTGGCGGTCAGTTCCGGGGCCTCCATCTGGGGCACGTGGCCCACCTCCTCGATGAGGTGGAAACTCCACTCGGGTCGCCGCGCCGCAGCCGCGTGGGCCGACCGGGCGGAGACGATGCGGTCGCGACCGCCATGAATGAGCAGAACCGGCAGTTCCAGGGCGCGCAGCCGCTTCATGTACCCCCGGCCCTGGCTCATCAGGACCACGGAACGCGCCGCCTCCACCACATTCCGGGCGGTGCCCCGGAAATGGCGGCGCACCTCGGCCTGCGCCACGGCGGCGTCGAGGAACTCGCGGGGGAGGCTCGTGGGGTCCACGGTCACCAGTCGTAGCGTCCGGGCGACCTGGGCCTCGGCCGAGGCCAGCCGGGTCCACAAACCGAGCAGGAACGCCCCGACCCCCGGCGTGGACAGCACGGCGAACTCCAGCACCATGCGCAGATCCCCGACCATCAGTCCGGCGGCGGGCAGGGCCGGGGCGATGAGGATCACCCCGGAGGCGGTGCGCGGGGCCGTGGTGGCCTGTACGACGGTGAGCAGGCCACCCATGGAGTTGCCCATCAGGACCGCCGGTGAGCCGGTGACCTCCGTCAGGAAGCGGTGGATGAGCTCCTGGTTGGCCGGCACACTGGTGGACCTGCGCCCGGCCTCGGTCAGCCCGTGCCCGGGCAGGTCCAATGCCACCACGCGGCAGCGGTCGGTCAGATGGGCGGCGATCAGGTCCCAGTTGAGCGCCGAGCCGCCCAGTCCGTGGATGCACACGATGAGCGGGCCGTCCACGGGCCCGCCGTAGTCGCGGTAGTGAGTGGGTCCGTCCAGGTCGACCCATCGGGAAGTGCCGGTCCGAGTTGCTGTGCTGACGCTCACGGACTCAAATTACGCCCGCAGGTCGTAGCGATCATGCTCGGGCTGGACTTGTCCGCGCATCGCATACACCAGGTCGACGGCCAGTCGGCCCTGTTGCTCCCCGGCGATCTCGTACTTGGTCCGTGGTCGCGACGGCACACGTGAGCCGTCGTGGACGCACACCATGGCCGGCTCACGGCCCAGCACCTCGCGCATCACCCGTGCGTAGTCACGGTCGTCTGTGGCCAGGTGCAGCGTGCCGCCGGGCTCCAGGACCTGTGCTGCGGCCCGGACGAACTCGTCGCGCACCAGTCGGCGCTTGTTGTGGCGGGCCTTGGGCCACGGGTCGGGGAAGAACACCAGGATCTGCTGCAGGCAGGCCGGGGGAAGTCGCCTGCTGATGAGGTCCAGGGCGTCACCGTGCAGCACTCGGAGGTTGGTCAGGCCGCGCTCCTGGATCTGCAGAAGCGTGCGAGCGATGCCTTTCGTGTGGACGTCCGCCGCGATGTAGTCGAGGTCCGGATGCTCGGCGGCGGTGATCAGTGCCGCGTCCCCGAGTCCGGAGCCGATCTCCAGGATGCGCCCGGCCCGGCGGCCGAACACCACGTCCAGATCCAGGGGGTCCGGCATGGTGGCGAGGTCGTACTCGCTGCTCATCTCGGCGAGTACCTGCCGTTGCCGGGGCGAGAGCCGACCGCGCCGCGCGTTGTAGCTGCGGATGCCTTCGTCCACGCCGTCACGCTACCGGCGGCAGGGGCGCGGACCGGGGGTAGGCCTCGGGTGCAGCCCGGATCGGCGGATGTCGGCGGCAGACCCACCGCCCGCGGCTCACGGGTCGCACGGGGCGGCGGTAAACTGATCCAGGACTCCGCTGTGGCGGGGTCTTCTGGTGGGTGTAGCTCAGCTGGTAGAGCACCTGGTTGTGGTCCAGGTGGTCGCGGGTTCAAGTCCCGTCACTCACCCTGATGCAACGGCCCCGGTTCTAGGATCGGGGCCGTTGTCTTTCTCGCATAACCCCTGGTCAGGCCCGGTTTGGCGAATGGTGCGTGATATTGGTCCACGACGAGCGGGAGGATCAACCGTGCCTCATTGGACGACAGGAGCTGTTCCCGTGCGACAGGCCGCTTGGGTCGAACGCTCTTCGCGCTCGCGCGACCGGCGAGTGGTTCCGCCGCGGGCGTATCGAACACGCCCGCCTTCATACGCTTGATGAGCAGTGTCTGTTGCGGCGAGAGTCTGTGGAACGCGTAGAGGAGGTCGCGAAACTCCTCGGGCGGGAACCCCAGTCGGTCAACGTGAGAGTTCGAGTCAGAAGCCATCCTCAACGATAATGGCGGCGCGAGCGCAGTCATGCCAGTTGTGCGCCCTTGTTCCCACTTGAAGATGCTTTGTCGGGGGCCTCTGGGAGAGTTGAGGCATGAGCAAGCCCACAGAGTCGAGCCGACCGCGCGGCGATGATCTCGCGTGGCGTCCGGCGGCTGGGCTGCCGTCGTTGGAGCAAGGCCTGGTCGCTCGAGTGTCAGCACTGATCGACAGTGCTCGTGACTCGATCGCGTCCTATGCCAACGCGACCTTGACGATGACCTACTGGCAGATCGGGTCGATCATTGACTCCGAGGTACTGCGCGAGGAACGAGCAGAGTACGGGGCACAGACTCTTGTGACGCTGTCGCACGAATTGACCGCGCGCTACGGCAAGGGGTTCGACCGTCCGAACCTGAGCCGGATGGTCACCTTCGCCAGGCTGTTCCCTGACCGCGAGATTGTTGTGACGCTGTCACACAAATTGAGCTGGTCGCACGTCCTCGCTCTGCTGCCGTTGCGCAGCGACGATGCGCGAGCCTTCTATGCCAAAGAGACGGTCGCGGGTCGGTGGACGGTACGGGAGCTACGACGCGCGATTGGCCGCAAAGCCTGGGAGCGCCGAGGGATCGCCGACTCACAGCTTGGACCAGGGTCGACGGTTCCTGCCGACACCTTCAGCGATCCGTACCTGCTCGACTTCCTCGGACTGCACGACGGTTACCTCGAAGCGGACTTGGAAGCGGCGATTCTGCGTGATCTGGAAGGGTTCCTGCTGGAAGTAGGCACAGGCTTCACCTTCGTTGAGCGCCAGAAGCGGATGGTGATCGACGGCAAGGATTTCCACCTCGATCTGCTCCTGTACCACCGACCGCTGAAGCGGCTCGTCGCGGTGGAGCTCAAGATTGGCGAGTTCGATGCTCGCCACGAAGGGCAGATGAAGCTCTACCTGAAGTGGCTCAACCGATACGAACGCCAAGAAGGAGAGGAAGCGCCCGTCGGACTGATCCTCTGCACAGAAACCAGCCGCGAGCAGGTCGAGCTGCTGGAGATGCACAAGGACGGCATCGTCGTCGCGGAATACTGGACCGACTTGCCACCCAAGCACGAACTCGAACAGCGCCTCCAGGCCGTGCTCCGAGACGCTCGCGAGCGCCTCGCACGCCGAGAACTGCCCTCGGCGGGGAAGGATTGAACGAACGACGAGTGAAGATTCTCAGTCTTCCTGATAACAGCACCGCGAGAGTCCTGGACCGAGGAGGTCTCAGCGCACAGCGACATGCGGTAGACGCCCCGCTTCCAGCGGGTGACAAGGGTGTTCAGCCGTTGGGCGAGGTTGGTGAACGTGCTACGCAGGGACCCCGTCAACCAAGTTCCTGTCGGTGACACCTACGAGAATGGGCCCATGGTAGGCATTCACACGGATTCCGTACCGCGGGGCATCGACGGACCCTCTCTTGCTGCTGCCGCATCGCAGGTGCCTGTTGCTGGTTCTTAGGGCTCGACCAGGCAGGAATCCCGGTGGCTTCATCCGGCTGCGGGTCCGGCTGAG
>DAOMFH010000034.1:0-13076 GCA_035429705.1 Actinomycetota bacterium | reverse complement strand
TTAGGGTGAGACCCATGCTTCGACCCCGCTTCGCGGCCCTGCTGGTGATTCCTCTGCTACTCCTGGCCGGCTGCGGCTCGGACTCCGGATCCGGTGACACCGCCTCCGTGGCGGCCAGCAGCCCGGCTGCCGACGCCACGACCGTCTCCGGGGTCAGCGTCACCGGCGCCGCCGGCAGCGAGCCCACGATCGCGATCGACACCGCTGCCTCGCCACCGGAGCAACTGGTGGTCAAGGAACTCACCCCGGGCACCGGCAAGGCCATCGGCCCCAATTCGCTGGTGACGGTGCAGTACACCGGTGCCGCGTGGTCCAGCGGCCAGGTGTTCGACAGTTCCTGGGCGTCCGGTGAGGTGCAGTTCCCCATCAAGGGGGTCATCCCCGGTTGGCAGCAGGGACTGCAGGGGGTCAAGGAGGGTGCCCGGGTGCTGCTGATCATCCCGCCGGACCTTGCCTACGGGTCCAACCCCCCGCCGGGTTCCGGGATCGCCGCGGATGACACGCTCGTGTTCGTCGTCGATGTGGAGAAGGTGGGTTCATGACAGACAAGCCAGAGGTCGAGTTCCAGGCCGGACCGCCGCCGGTCGAACTGGTGATCACCGACATCGTGGTGGGGGAGGGTGCCGAAGCCAAGCCGGGTGGCACCGTCACCGTGCACTATGTGGGGGTCGACTACGAGACCGGTGAGCAGTTCGACGCGTCCTGGGACCGGGGTGAGTCGATCCAGTTCCCCCTGCGTGGCCTGATCCAGGGCTGGCAGGACGGCATCCCCGGGATGCGGGTAGGTGGCCGCCGGCAGCTGGTCATCCCACCGGCACTGGCCTACGGCGAGAGTGGCGGACACCGGCTGTCCGGCCGCACCCTGATCTTCGTCATCGACCTGCTGGACGCCTGAGGCGGGTCAGCGCCCGCATCCCCGATAAGCGGGCCGGATCCGGCCGGGCAGCCGGTCGGCCGCACCGCGCGGGCATCATCTCCCCGCCATCACGGAATTCCGCGCATCGTCACTCAGACACGCCGAATATTCACCCGAATGGGGGATTTCCGCTACATACAGTGACCGACGTCCAGTCAGCAGGACACCCGCCTCAACTTTCAGCAGTCTCCTGCCGAAGGCACAAGCACAATCGGCGGCGAAGGAGGCGGGGTTATGACGACGATCAAGGCCACGTGCCCGATGTGTGGGGACGTCGACCTCACCCCCGCCGACGTGCGACTGACCGTCGCCGATGCGGCCGGCTGGGCCACCTACACGTTCAAGTGCGGGACATGCCACGACCTGATCGAGAAGTCCGCCGACAGCGAGGTCGTGGCCCTGCTGTCCAGTGCAGGGGTCATGGTCGACCATGTGCCGGGGGAAGTCCTCGAACCGCACTACGGCCGGCCCATCTCCTATGACGATGTGCTGGACTTCGCACTGTGGCTGGGAACCCACGATGTCATCGTTCCGCACCTGGTGAACCACTGATTCCCGGATCCCGTCGTACTCTGTTGGCATGTTCTCGAATCTCCGTGGGTGGGAACCGATCATTCTCATCCTGCTCGTCGTGCTCCTGTTCGGCGCCAAACGACTGCCGGACGCCGCACGCGGCCTGGGCCGATCGCTGCGCATCTTCAAGGCCGAGACGAAGGGCCTGGCGGGTTCCACCGCTGCCGACACCGAGGGACCCACCCCGGTAGCAGGTCCCGCCGAGGCCGATACTCGGGCGAGCGACGCACCGGCGACCGAACCGACTCCGGGCGAGCAGACTCCCACCCAGACCTGACATGGCCGTAGCGGTGGAGCATGCTCGTGCGCACATGCCGCTGCGCGAGCATCTGCGTGAACTCAGACGCAGGATCCTGATCAGCCTGGTGGCGATCACGGCGGGTGCCGCCGTGGGGTGGGTCTACTACACCCCGATCTTCGACCTGATCTCGCAGCCCATCCAGGATGTCGTGGCACAGGCCGCGGCGGGGGGCCGCGACGTCCGGCTGGTGATGGCCGGGGTCACCGACGCGTTCATGCTGCAGGTCAAAGTCGCGGTCCTCGCCGGCGTCGTGCTCGCGTCGCCGGTCTGGATCTACCAACTGTGGGCGTTCGTGACGCCGGGGCTGCATCCGAAGGAGCGCCGCTGGGTCTACGGCTTCGCCGTGATCAGCGTGCCGCTGTTCCTCGCCGGAGTCGTCCTGGCCTACTTCCTGATGCCCAAGGGGCTGAACGTCCTGCTCGGATTCACCCCGCAGAACGTCGGCAACTATCTGCCCGTCGATCGCTACCTGTCATTCTTCCTGCGGATGGTGATCGTCTTCGGAATCGGCTTCCTGACCCCGGTGTTCATCGTCGGTCTGAACATCGTCGGCATTCTCAGCGGCAAGCGCCTGGCCAGCGCCTGGCGCTTCATCATCTTCGGGGTGTTCGTCTTCGCGGCGGTGGCCACTCCCACCGGCGATCCGATCACGATGCTGCTGCTGGCCACGCCAGTACTGGTGCTGGTCGGAGCGGCTGTGGTGTTCAGCTTGCTCAACGACCGGCGTAGACGGCGCAGTGCCGCCGAACCCGACTACACCCAGTTCGGAGACGACGAGTTGTCGCCGATCGGCGAGCCGGTCACCGGCGAGGATGAGATTCACGGCTAGCCTGCGGATGTGCGAAGGGCCGCCATCCTGATCAACCCCACCTCCGGTAAGGGCCGCAGCGCACACAACGCCCCGCTGGCCCTCGATCGACTGCGCGCGCACGGCGTGGCGGTCACCACGCTGCTCGCCGGCAGTGCCGAGGCGGGCCTGGACCTGGCCCGCCGCGCTGTCGCCGACGGCGTCGATGCGCTGGTCGCCTGCGGGGGAGACGGCACTGTCCATCTCGCGCTGCAGGCCGTCTACGGAACGGACACGCTGCTCGGCATCGTGCCGGTGGGAACCGGGGATGACATCGCCCGCAGTCTGCGGATCCCGCGGGACGACCCCCGGGCGGCCGCCGACGTCATCGCCGCCGGTCACACCCGCAGGGTCGATCACGCAGTGGTGCGTGCCGCGGATGGCGCGGAACGGGCCTTCCTGGCGGTGATGAGCGCCGGCTTCGACTCGCAGGTCAATGCCCGCGCCAACGCGATGAAGTGGCCGACCGGCAAGTCCCGGTACCTGCTGGCCACCCTCGCCGAACTCGGGGTGTACCGGGCGGCGGACTTCATCATCACGGTGGACGGACAGAGCCTGCACGAACCCGGCATGTTGCTGGCCATCGGCAACGGGCCCAGTTATGGGGGAGGCATGCACATCTGCCCGGGGGCCAGCCTCGACGACGGCCTGCTCGACCTGACGTTCCTGACCAGGACGAGCAAGGCGACGTTCCTGAAGGTATTCCCGAGGGTGTACAAGGGCACCCACGTCGACAGCCCTGTCGTGCGGACCCTGCGGGGAACGCGCATCCGCGTGGAAGCGCCCGGCCAAACGGCGTTCGCCGACGGCGAGTACGTGGGCCCGCTCCCGGTGGACGTCCAGGTCGTACCGCAGGGACTACGGGTGCTGGTCCCGGCCGGACAGCCGTAGTCTGCTGACATGGCTACGCCCGCCGAACGGTACGCGGCCGCCCGGCGACGCAGCCGGTCCAGCCCGCAACTCGCCGCCTTTCGCGAGCACTACGAGTTCGAACTGGACCCCTTCCAGGTCGAGGCGTGCCGGGCCCTGGCCACCGGTCGGGACGTACTGGTGGCCGCCCCGACCGGTAGCGGGAAAACGGTCGTGGGCGAGTTCGCCATTCACCTGGCCCGGCAGACGGCCCGCAAGGCCTTCTACACGACCCCGATCAAGGCGCTGTCGAACCAGAAGTACCGCGACCTGGTCGCTCAGTACGGCGAGAGCGAGGTCGGGCTGCTGACCGGCGACGTCTCCATCAACGGCCACGCCCCGGCCGTCGTCATGACCACCGAGGTCCTTCGCAACATGGTGTACGAGTCGTCCCCGGACCTGGCCGGGCTGGCATACGTGGTTCTGGACGAGGTCCACTACCTCGCCGACCGCGAGCGGGGTGCGGTCTGGGAGGAGCTGATCATCCAGCTGCCGGAGTCGGTTGCCATCGCAGCCCTGTCGGCGACCGTCAGCAACGCCGAGGAGTTCGGCGCCTGGATGACGACGGTGCGCGGCGACACCTGCATCGTGCTCGAGGAACATCGTCCGGTGCCCTTGTGGCAGCACGTCATGGCCAACAACCGCCTGCACGACCTGTTCGTCGATGATCAGCAGCAGCGGGTCAACCCCGAACTCAGGCGGCTGTCCGGCGACCGTCAACGGGTCCGCAACCATGCCCTGGACCGGCCCGGGCGCGGCAGTCGCAGACCGCGGGTGATCCGGACCCCCTCCCGGGTGGACGTGGTGGACCGGCTCGAGGCCGACGGGCTGCTCCCGGCGATCTACTTCATCTTCTCCCGGGCGGGCACGCAGGACGCCGTTCGGCTGCTGACCAACAGCGGCGCCCGGCTGACCTCACCGGACGAGCGCCGCCGGATCGCCCAGGTGGTCGAGGAGCGCTGCTCGGTGATCCCGGAGGCCGATCTGCTGGCCGTCGGCTTCGGGGAGTTCTCGGACTCGCTGCAGCGCGGGATCGCCGCGCACCATGCCGGGATGCTCCCCCTGTTCAAGGAGGTGGTGGAGGAGCTGTTCCAGAGCGCGCTGCTCAAGGTGGTGTTCGCCACTGAGACACTCGCACTCGGCATCAACATGCCGGCGCGCACCGTCGTACTGGAGCGCCTCGTGAAGTGGAACGGCCAGACCCACGCGGACCTCACCGCCGGCGAGTACACCCAGCTCACGGGACGGGCCGGACGCAGGGGCATCGACGTGGAGGGACACGCCGTGGTGGTGTGGAACCCCCAGGTCCAGCCGGATCACGTGGCGGGCCTGGCATCGACGCGCACGTATCCGCTGCGTTCGTCGTTCCGGCCGACCTACAACATGGCGGTCAACCTGTTGCGCCGCGTGGGCCGCCGGGTCGCCCGGGAGATCCTGGAGACGTCGTTCGCGCAGTACCAGAGCGACCAGTCGGTCGTCGGCCTGGCCGCGACCATCAAGCGCAACGAGGCGACCATCACCGGATACGAGGAGTCGATGCACTGCCACCTCGGCGACTTCGAGGAGTATGCCGGGATCCGTCAGGAACTGTCGGCACTGGAGAAGAGCACCGCGCGGGAGTCCGCCCGGCTCAGCCGGTCCCATGCCGCCCAGTCGCTGGAAAGACTCGAACCGGGTGACGTCATCACGGTCCCGGCCGGCCGCCGTTCAGCGCTCGCGGTGGTCATCGGGATGTCCGTCGACGAACGGGGAGATCCCCGACCCCAGGTCCTGACGATCGATCGTCAGGTGCGCCGCCTGAACGTCGGAGACTTCCCCGCACCGGCCGTCGTCGTGGACCGCCTGCGGATTCCACGCGACTTCCACCCGCGCAGCGCGAACTCCCGTAAGGCACTGTCCGCCCGCCTGCGTGAGTTGTCCGGGCGGCATGGCGACGTGCGGTCCCCGAGACTGCGCGACAGCGGCAATGACGTGCAGATCGCCCGGTTGCGGTCCCGGTTGCGCAAGCACCCGTGTCATGGCTGCGAAGACCGGGAACTGCATGCGCGATGGGCGGAGCGGGCCGCCCGGTTGCAGCGGGAGAACGACGCACTGGCCCGCCGGGTCGAGGGCCGGACGAACACCATCGCCCGACAGTTCGACCAGATCTGCGCGGTGCTGGTGGAACTGGGGTATCTCGAACCATCTGCCGAGGGGTTGGCGGTGACCGGGGCCGGGTGGATGCTGGGCCGGCTCTACACCGACCGCTCCCTGGTGATCGCACAAGCTTTGCGCAACGGCCTGTGGCAGGAACTCACCCCACCCGAACTCGTCGCCTGCGTCGCGGCCCTGGTCTTCCAGTCGCGCACCGACGACGAGTACGTGCCCCGGCTGCCGCAGGGCCGGGTGCGCGACGTGCTGGCCGATCAGGTGCATCTGTGGGCCGGCATCGAGTCGCTCGAGCGGGAGTTCAAGGTGGAACCCACCCCGGAGCCGGACATGGGCTTCTGCTGGGCCGCCTACCAGTGGGCCAACGGCAAGGGGCTGGCCGCTGTGCTGCACGGCGCCGACCTGTCCGCCGGGGACTTCGTGCGCTGGTGCAAGCAGCTGATCGACGCGCTCGGACAGGTGGCCGGTGCCGCGCCCGCCGACGACCCGACCCGCACGACCGCCCTGCGTGCGGCCGACCTGCTACGACGCGGGGTGGTGGACTACTCCGCCGAGGGCTGACCCGATGGCTGGCCTCAGACCCGGCCGACAGCCGCGACTGAGCCCATGCCGGGTGGCGAACCCCCACGCACAGCCCGAACTGACCGGTTGCCGCTCCGATGACCTCCCGCAGCGGGCCATTGGCGCGGCAACCGGACATCCGCCGGCGTGCAGGGCGCTGCGCAAGCCGCGGACAGACCCCATGCCCTGCGCAAGACTCCGCGCACAGCGGCCGCCGGGATGACTCAAAGCTGCTGCAATGCTTGCCGGATGCGGCCGACCGGCCCCGCGAGCCCGAACTCGGCGGCGATCGCATCCAGAAGATCCAGGTCGGGCTGCGGAGAGCCAGCGGGCACCTCCGGCACGGGCAGATCGCGGGCCACCGCCACCACCATGGGAGCCCGGTCCAAGTAGTCGGACGCCTCACGCAGCGATGCCCGCAGCCGCGGGGACATGGTTGAGCCGGGATCCTGCGCGGCCGCCCGGACCCCCGCGAGATCACCGAACGAACGCAGCAGGGACGCAGCGGTCTTCTCACCGATGCCCGGTACCCCGGGCAGGCCGTCGCTGGTGTCGCCGCGCAAGGTCGCCATGTCGGCGTACTGCGCGGGTTCGACCCCGTACTTGTCCCGCACGAAACCGGCATCCACGTACTGCAGTCTGGCTATGCCCCGTGCCGTGTACAGGACGCGGACCGGCACATCGTCGTCGACCAGCTGGAACAGGTCGCGATCACCGGTGACGATGTCCACCGGGCCCGCCGCCTGACTGGCATAGGTCCCGATCACATCGTCGGCCTCATGGTCGGGCACCCCGACCGGCGTCATCCCGGTGGCCACCAGCAGGGCCTCGATCAGCGGGATCTGCTCCTGCAGGGCATCCGGGACCTCCTCCTGATCGCCGTGCGCCACCCGGTGGGACTTGTAGGAGGGGATCAACTCGACCCGCCAGCCCGGTCGCCAGTCAGCGTCCCAGCAGGCGATCACCGATCCGGGGGAGTGCTCCCGGAGCAGCCGAGCGATCATGTCGAGGAGGCCGCCGGCGGCATTGGTGGGTGGTGCCGAGGCAGACGCCCGGCGGTCGGGCACCCCGTAGAAGGCACGGAAGTACAAGGATGCGGTGTCCAGCAGCATCAACCGGTTCGGCACACGCAGTAGTGTCGCAGGCGTGAGCAACCCTGACATCGCGGACCTTCAGCAGCGGCTCCGCAGGTCGGTCGAGGCAGCTCGGACGGCCGGCCTCGACGCCCTGCTGGTGACCCCGGGGCCGGATCTGCGCTACCTGACCGGCTACGACGCGATCCCGTTGGAGCGACTGACCTGCCTGCTGGTCCCGGCAGCCGGTGAGATCCGCATCATCGTTCCGGAACTCGAACTGCCCGCGGCCCTGGCGAGCCCGATCGGGGAACTGGGCCTCGACGTGGTCACGTGGCAGGAGACCGACGATCCTTACGCGCTGGCCGCCCGGCTGCTGCCCGGTGCGGCCCGGGTGGCGGTGGACGATCACATGTGGGCGGCCAAGGTGCTGGCCCTGCGTGAGGCGATGCCCGCCGCAGTCCAGACCCTGGCCGGACAGGTCATCCACGAGTTGCGCATGCGCAAGTCGCCGGCCGAGATCGAGTCCCTGCTGCGGGCGGGCCGGGCGATCGACGAGGTGCACGCCCAGGTGCCCGGCTTGCTGCGTCCCGGCCGGACCGAGCGGGAGGTCGGGCGCGACATCGCCGACGCCATCCTGGCTGCCGGCCACGCCACTGTGGACTTCGTGATCGTCGCTTCCGGGCCCAACGGAGCCAGTCCGCACCACGAACTGTCCGACCGGGTGCTGCAGGCCGGTGACACGGTGGTGGTCGACATCGGCGGTTCGATGCCCGACGGGTACTGCAGCGACTCCACACGCATGTACGCCCTCGGGGAGCCCTCGTCGCTGGCCCGGGAGGAGTGCGAGGTCCTGCGCCTGGCTCAGATCGCAGCCGTCGCGGCGGTTCGTCCCGGGGTGACATGCGAGTCGATCGACGCCGTAGCCCGGGACTACCTCGCCGACGCCGGCCTCGGGGCGTATTTCGTGCACCGCACCGGCCATGGCATCGGCCTGGAGACCCACGAGGAGCCCTACATCGTGGCCGGCAACCGCCGCATCCTGGAGCCGGGGATGGCGTTCAGCGTGGAGCCCGGGGTCTACCGGCCGGGCTCCCACGGCGCCCGGATAGAGGACATCGTCGTCTGCACCGACGAAGGCGTCCTGCGCTGCAACAACCAACCGCACGAGATGGTGATAGTCGAATGAACGAACTACTGGAACTGACCGAAGACATCGCCGATCGCGAACTGGCCCCACTCGCCGCCGACCACGAGCGCACGGCCACCTTCCCCCGGGAGGCCTTTCGCACCCTGGGCCGCAGCGGGCTGCTGGGACTGCCGTACCCGCAACGCTGGGGCGGGGGGCAGGTCGGTTTCCGCGACTACCTGCCGGTCCTGGAGACATTGGCCCGACGATGGCTCACCGTCGCGCTGGGGGTCAGTGTCCACACTCTGTCCTGCCACGCGCTGGCCACCGCCGGATCCGACGACCAGCGCGACCGCTGGCTGCCGGACATGCTCGGCGGGGACCTGCTCGGCGCGTACTGCCTCAGCGAACCGCAGTCGGGCTCGGACGCCGCAGCCCTGGCCACCTCGGCCGAGCGCGAGGGCGACGAGTACGTGCTCAACGGTGTCAAGGCCTGGATCACCCACGGGGGAGTGGCCGACTTCTACACCGTGATGACCCGCACCGCCGAATCGCGCACCGGCGGGGTCACGGCGTTCCTGGTGCCCGCAGACGCACCCGGACTGTCCTCGGCCACGCCGGAACGCAAGATGGGTATGCGCGGTTCGGTGACCGCCCAGGTGCGGCTGGACGGTGTGCGGGTGGCGGTCGACAGGCGGCTGGGGGAGGAGGGCGCCGGGATGCGCATCGCTTTGAACGCGCTGGATTCCGGTCGTCTGGGCATCGCCGCATGCGCGGTGGGCCTCGCCCAGGCCGCGCTCGACGTGGCCGTGGAATACGCCGGGCAGCGTGAGCAGTTCGGCCGGCCGATCGCATCGTTCCAGGGCGTTTCGTTCACCCTGGCCGACATGGCCACCGGCATCGAGGCGGGACGGGCCTTGTACCTCGCCGCCGCTGAGCGTCGCGACCGTGGCGAGCGGTTCTCCACCCAAGCGGCGATGGCCAAGCTGTTCTGCACCGACATGGCGATGGCGGCGACCACCAGCGCCGTGCAGATCCTCGGCGGGGCGGGCTACGTGGAGGACTTCCCCGTCGAGCGCTACATGCGCGAGGCGAAGGTCCTGCAGATCGTCGAGGGGACCAATGAGATCCAGCGCCTGGTAATCGGCCGGGCGCTCACGAGCCACTGAATAGACTTCTCAGATGAGAACGCTGCTGGTGTCCGGACAGATTTACGCGCTGTCCGAGCGGTTCGCCACGGCACTGCTCATCGAGGACGGCGTGATCGCCTGGATCGGCAGCGATGCGGGTGCGGAGGTCCACATGGCCGATGTGGACGAGTGGATGGACCTGGGCGGTGACCTGCTGACGCCCGGATTCGTCCATCTGAACGAGACCCGGCCGCCCGCCGGTCGCGGATTCGTGTTCGGTGCACGCCCCTCCGTCCCGGTGGCCGACCAGTGGTCTGCCCGGGAGTGGGACGCCGCGGCCGACATGTCGCTGGGCGTGGTCCCTCGTGACCCCTGCCGGCTGCGTTCGCGGATCACGGCCGGTGCTCCCACGGCCCTCGTCCCGGCTCCTGAGGATGCGGGCGGCTGGAGCACGATCCGCGCTGCGGTGCACGGCGTGGCGCCCGAGGAACGAATCAGTGCCCGGGCGGCCTTCTCCGCCCTGACGCGAGGGGCCTGGCGACTGCTCGGACACCCGGACCGGGGAGTCATCGCGGTCGGCGCCGAGGCGACCTTCGTGCAGTGGGCTGCCGGAGAGCTGATAGTGGAGACCCCGGACGAGCGGATCAGCAACTGGTCCACGGATCCCCGGGCGGCCACCCCGGGTCTGCCGCCGCTGGGCCCCGATGATCCTCTGCCGGACTGGCGGTGTGTCTGGCGGCGTGGGGCGCCCGAGTGAGACGTCTGCTGCTGGCAGGCGCCGCTGGTCTGCTGCAGTTCCTGGCGTTCGCCCCGGTCGGCTGGTGGTGGGCCGGCCCGGTGTCTGTGGCGCTTCTGGTCCTGGCCGTACGGGATTCCCGACCCGCATCGGCCGCCTGGCTCGGGCTGCTGTCCGGCTGGGCCTTTTTCCTGCCCCTGCTGCACTGGATCACAGTCGTCGGGTGGGACGGCTGGCTAACCCTTTCGATCGTCATCGGCGGGTGGTATGCACTGCTGGGCTGGGCGGTGAACGCGGTCCTGCGGCTGCCGTTCTGGCCCCTGGCCGTCCCGGCCGTGTGGGTCACCGACGAGTGGCTGCGCTCCCGCTTCCCGTGGGGCGGGCTCGGGTGGGGCCGCCTCGCGTTCGGACAACCGGACTCCCCGCTGACCGGCTGGGTCACGCTCGGCGGATCACCGCTGCTGTCATACATGGTTGCTCTGGGCGGATGTCTGATGGTCTGGGCCTGGGCGTCGCGCAGGGCGGCTGCGGTCGCGGTGGCCGGGCTGGCCGCACTCCTGCTGATCGGCTCGGTCGTGTACCCCACAACCGCGTCGCCCCAACCGCCGGACTCCAGCCAGCTGGCGGTGATCCAGGGGAACGTCCCGCAGCCTGGTCTTGACTTCCTGGGCAGGCCGCTGGCCGTCCTTGGCAACCACGAGCGCACGACCGCGCAACTGGCGGCCGCCGTCCAGGAAGGTGCCGAGCCGGCCCCGGACGGTGTCATCTGGCCGGAGAACTCCGCGGACCTGGACCCGGTTCAGCGCAGCGACGCCCGGGCACTGGTGGACTCGGCAGCTCGCGCGATCGACGCTCCCATCCTGGTGGGGACCGTACAGGAGGTGCCGGGACGTCCGGACCACGTGGCCAATGCCGGCCTGGTCTGGGACCCGGTCCTGGGCCCGGTGGACGTGTACGTCAAACAGCACCCGGTGCCCTTCGGGGAGTACCTGCCGCTGCGTCGCCTGCTCGCCCCGCTCATCACCCGGTTCGACCGGGTTCCGCGGGACTTCATCGCGGGGACCGAACCCGGGGTTATGCAACTGGGAACCGCCCGGATCGGCTCGGTGATCTGCTTCGAGATCTCCAGCGATGAGATCGTCCGGACCAGCGTCCGGGAAGGCGGCAGAGTCCTGGTTGTTCAGACGAACAACGCGACGTATGCCCAGACCGCCCAGCCGGAGCAGCAGTTCGACATCAGCCGGCTGCGCGCACGGGAGACCGGCCGCCAGGTACTGGTCGCAGCCACGACTGGCGTCACCGCCGTGATCGCCCCCGACGGCAGCGCGACTGTGCTGCCGCAACTGCAATCCGGCTGGATCAATACGCAGGTGCCGTTGTACGACACGTGGACCCCGGCCGTGCGGTTCGGCGGTCCGGTCGATGCGGCATTGAGCCTGTTGGGGGCCGCGGCCGTGCTGGCCGGGCTGTGGGTCCGGCGCAGGCAGCGCCGCGAGGACGGGTAGGCTCCCAGAGTGGGCCAGTCATTCGCAGATCTCGGCAGGATCCTCGTCGTCATTCCCACCTACAACGAGGTCGAGAACCTGCCGCGCATCGTGTCCCGGTTGCGTGCCAGCGTGCCGGAGGCCCATGTCCTGGTCGCCGACGACAACAGTCCCGACGGCACCGCGCAGGTCGCCGACGACCTGGCTGCTGCCGACGACCATGTGCACGTGATGCATCGGCTCGGCAAGGAGGGGCTCGGGGCCGCCTACCTGGCCGGCTTCTCCTGGGCCCTGGATCAGGGTTACGACGTGGTCGTGGAGATGGACGCCGACGGCAGCCATCAACCCGAACAGTTGCCCTTGCTACTCGATGCCCTGCGCGAGGCCGACCTGGTCCTCGGGTCGCGGTACGTCCCCGGCGGCAGCGTGGTCAACTGGCCCAAGTCGCGCGAGATCCTGTCGCGGGGCGGGAACTGGTACACCCGTCATGCCCTTCGCATCCCGTTGATGGACGCGACCGGCGGCTACCGGGCCTTCCGGGCGGACACGCTGCGGGCCCTGGATCTCGACGGGATCGGCAGCGCCGGCTACATCTTCCAGGTCGATCTGGCCTACCGGACCCTCGCGGAAGGACTACGGGTCAAGGAGGTGCCGATCGAGTTCGTCGAGCGCGAGGTGGGGGACAGCAAGATGAACCGGAAGATCGTCAGCGAGGCACTGTGGCGCGTCACCGTCTGGGGGGCGCGGGAGCGCGCTCGCCGGGTCCGTTCTGCGGTGGCCGAACGTCGCCGCTGATCTGGCGAAACGAACAGGCGTCCGACAGTACAGCCGCCTTCCTGCCCCTCTCGGACAGAAGCGCCCAAGCACAGCGAAAATGCGGGGAACCCCGCACTCGTAGGGGTTCCCCGCATCACGGGTAACTCTTGCCGGCCGATCCGTCCAGCCGGCTTGTGCGCCGGTCAGGCGCTGCGAAGTCCGGACTCCTCGTCACTCTCAAGCAGTGCCAGCCGCTCCTGAAGCAGTTCCTCGAGTTCGGCGATGGTGCGCCGCTCGAGCAACATGTCCCAGTGGGTCCGGACAGGCTTGACGGGTTTGGGGTCGGGCTTCACTGCATCTACCAGGAGGGCCAGCTGACCGCAATGGCACTCCCACTCGACCGGCACTTCTGCCTCGGCTGCGAACGGCATGTGGATCACGTGCCCGGCCGGGCAGTTGTAGGTCACAGTCATCCGAGGCGCGAATTCCACGTCGCGGTCGTTCTCGAGACTG
>DAOMFH010000033.1:0-13115 GCA_035429705.1 Actinomycetota bacterium | reverse complement strand
GTCAGCACCAGTTCGGGGTTCTCCGGGTCGTGCTCGATCTTCGATCGCAACCGCTGCACGTGCACGTTCACCAAGCGGGTGTCCGCCGGATGCCGGTAGCCCCACACCTCCTGCAGCAGCACCTCCCGGCTGAACACCTGCCACGGCTTGCGGGTCAGGCACACCAGCAGATCGAACTCCAGGGGGGTCAGGTCGATGACCTTGTTCCCGCGGCGCACACTGTGCCCGGCCACGTCGATGGTCAGATCGCCCAGTCGCAGCACTTCCGGCTTGAGGTCCTCCAGCCGGCGCAGCCGGGTCCGGATCCGGGCGACGAGTTCCTTCGCCTTGAACGGCTTGACCACGTAGTCGTCGGCGCCCGACTCCAGGCCGAGGACCACGTCGACCGTGTCCGTCTTCGCGGTGAGCATGACGATCGGCACACCGCTCTCATTTCGGATTGCGCGGCACACCTCGATGCCGTCCCTGCCGGGCAGCATCACGTCGAGCAGGACGAGATCCGGTCGGGTGTGCCGGAACGCCTCGAGCGCCCTGGCCCCGTCTGCGACGAAGAAAGGTTCGAAGCCTTCGGCCTGCAGAACGATCCCCAGCATCTCCGACAACGCCGGATCATCGTCCACGACCAGTATCCGACCCCTCATGATGCCCACTATGGCAGACCTTCACGCCAGGGCATCCGAGCCTCGGGCGACGGGTCGGGGCCGTCGTGTGCCCGGGATCACTCCATCAGGAACAGGATCGCGATCGCTCCGGGCAGGTTGTTGATCATATGCGCGACGATGGCCGTGGTCGTGTTGTTGCGGTGGATCCGCGCCCAGCCCAGGATCATCCCGATCGCGAACAGCAGGACGAAGCGGATCGGTTCCAGATGCATCGCGGCGAACAGGGCCGCGGCGATGGCCACCGCGACCCAACGGTTCATGCCGCGCTTGAGCAGGCTGGTCACCAGCAGGCCCCGGTAGCACAACTCCTCGACGATGGGGGCGCCGAATCCGACAGCCAGCGCGAACAGCAGCCGGGCAACCGGGAAGTCCTGCAGGGCCTTCGCCAGTTCACCGGCACTGGAGTCGAACTCGCCGAACAACTCGGTCAGGATCCAGGCGATCACGCCAGCCGCGAACAGGGCACCGACCCCGAACAGCAACCCCCAGCCGATGTCGGCCCAGTGCACCCGCAGGCCGAAGTCGAGCCGGACGCCGTTGCCGCGCAGCCGGCTGATCAGCCACGGCCAGCCACCTAGCCCGAGCCACGGTACGACCGTCGCGAGCAGCAGGGTCCAGGCGTAGCCGGTCGTACCCTCCTGGAACAGCACGAGCGGCACAGCCGAGGCGATGCTCAGTATCAGCCACGCAGCCACGGCGATGGCGAAGTCGGGCACGCCCCAGCCGGGTCGTCGCAACCGGACACCCTGCCACCATGCGGCGACGGCCGCATCCGTGGCACCCGGATACGGGGCCTGACTGGTCGCCGCAGGCGCGAGCTGGCTGGTCACATGATCACCTCGCGCACCAGTGTGCCATTGCGGGATGCCACCGGGGGTGCATGCTCGGCGGCGAACCTGCCACCGGACCCGGGGATGGGCACGTTCGGCGTCCCCCGAGCATCGGCGCGGGCTACTCGGATGGTCCGGCGGCGTAGCGGTCGAGATCCGGCTCCAGATAGATGAAGCGCGCCGTCGGCACGGCCTCGCGCACACACGCCTCGGCCCGGTCGATGCCCCGCGCGATGGTGGTCGCATCGTCCTCGCCGCGGATCGCGATCTTCGCGGCCACCAGCAGTTCATCGGGGCCCACGTGCAGCGTCTTGAGGTGGATGACCCGCTCGATGTCGGGTGCGCGTTCCAGCGCCTCGCGGATCGCCGCATCCTGTTCGGGCAGGGCCGACTCCCCCACCAGCATGCTGGACATCTCGAACGCGAGGAACACGGCGATCACCACCAGCAGCGTGCCCACCGCCATGGCCCCCAGTCCGTCCCACCGCGCATCCCCGGTGAGGGTAGCCATCCCGACGCCGATCAGCGCGAACAGCAATCCGACCAGCGCCCCGGCGTCCTCGAGTAGGACTACGGGCAGTTCGGGCTGGCGGGCGTCACGCACGTACCTCAGCAGCGACCGGTGCCCCCGGGACTTGTTCGCCTCGCGCAGTGCGGTCCGGAAGGAGAACGCCTCCAGCACCACCGCTATGAGCAGCACCGCGATCGCGATCCCGACGTCGCGCAGTTCCTCCGGGTGGGTGAACTTGTGGAAGCCCTCGTAGAGGCTGAAGATCCCGCCGACCAGGAACAGGATGATGGCCACGACGAACGCGTACACATAGCGGACCCGCGCATAGCCGAACTGGTGGGTCGGGTCGGGCGCACGACGGGAGCGCTTGCCACCGACCAGCAGCAGCATCTGATTGGCGCTGTCGGCCACCGAGTGGATCGACTCGGACAGCATGGACGACGAGCCGGTCAGCAGGAATGCGACGAACTTGGAGACCGCGATGCCGATGTTGGCCAGCAACGCCGCCACGACCGCTCTGGTGCCGCCCTCGGTACTCACCGGATCATTGTGCAGCAGGGGTCAGGACAGATGCTGGGCCAGGACCACCAGTCCGTCGGTGAACACGGCCGTTCCGGTGCCGCCCGCCGGGATCAGCATCCCGTCACCTGGGGCGAGGGTCTGGCCGCCGACCCGCGCGGACCCTTGCAGGCAGACCACGGTGCACGCCGCGCCGCCCGGGACCGCGAATTCAGTCGAGCGCAGCAGGCGAACCTCGAACGGGGCGCCCGCCGGGGCGTATGTGCGCACCCCGGCGATCTCCGGCGGGTCAAGCAGTTCGGGCCGAGCGGTGACCGACAGCGCAGCGAGGGCCGCGTCCACCGCGACGGTCTTGCCGGTCAGCCCCAGGCGCAGCACGTTGTCGCTGTTGGTCATGACTTCCACGCCAGTGCCGCGTACGTAGGCGTGGACTGTGCCGGGTTCGACATAGACGGCCTGGCCGGGCTCCACCGTGCGGTCATTTAGCAGTAGGGCCACGAGCACCCCGCGGTCCCCCGGGTAGTCGCGCGCCACCTCCTGGATCACCTCGACCGTGGCCCTTGGCAGGCCAGCGGCGGCCGCACTGGCCGGCAGTCGGTCGATCAGGTCGCTCACCTGCTCGTCGGGGACGGCCAGCAGGCCCCGGATGGCCGCGCGGACGTCCCCCGCGACCAGTGCGGCGGCAGGCCCGTCCAACTGCTCGCCGAGATGACCGAGTACCGCGGCGGACTCCTTCATGGGGCGCAGCCCCAACAGGATGACGAACGGCTCCAGCGCGATGAGGATCTCGGTCTTCGGGTGGGGGTCGGACAGCAGCCGGGGCAGGCCGGGATCGGCCGATTGTGCCTCGTAGAGCGCGTCCGCCATGTCCGCCGGGGGGTGGATCTGGATGGACAGCGGCCGGGCGGCCGCCAGCAGTTTGGTGAGGATCGGCATCGGCGTGGTGGCGGTCGCGCCGGTCGCACGCAGTCGCGAAGGGCCGTTCGGGTGGGAGCCGAACCACAACTCCGCCTGCGGACCTCCGGTGGCCGGCGTCCAGCCGGCCAGCCCGTCGACCGGGCCCCAGTCGTAGGCCTGCAGATGGCCCCGCACCACGTCCACGCTCATCCCGCCTCCCCGTCATGCGCCCGGCCGAACCGGGCGTCGACCTCGTCGGCACTGCCGGAGGGGTCCCGCCGTTGCATCAGGGCGGCGTAGACAGTGGCGAAGTCCAACAGTCCGATGAGGTCGGCCAACTGCTCGATCGGATGCCCACCGACCGCGGTCACGGACTCGTAGACGACATCCAGCCGCTCACAGGTCTGCAGCACCGCCTCGGCGATGGCGGCGGTCTCGGGGTGTTCCATGGTGTCGCGCACGAGCACCGGCCGCAGGCGAGGTTGCGGGCCCTCCTCGGCCGTGCGGTCGCGGAAGATGTCGGCCTCGGGAACGGGACCGGACCACGGACCGCGCAGCAGGCCGGCGTGGGTGCGCACCGCCTCGGGCAGCGCGCCCACCACGCTGGGCCAGTCGGCGTTCTCCGCGAGCTGGCGGCCCAGCCGGCGGGCCGCCACCGCCCCGACGTCCCCGCTGCCCCAGACCAGCGGCAGACCGGACGTGAGGTGGATGCTCAGGGCCTTCGCCGGATTCTCGGGTGTCAGCACCTCGACGCCACATGCGATCGCCCGGGAGTCCAGCCGGTCAGCGGCCGCGGCCAGTCCGCTGCGGGCATCAGCGACCAGACCGAGGTGGCCGGCCAGCAGGATGAGCGGCGTCGACAGGGCCCACAACAGGGAGCGCGCCTTCTGCACGTCCTGCAGCGGGCTGAGCCGCGACACCGGCCAGAAGTGGACCCCGCGGGCGCTCGTGCAGACCTCCTGCAGCGGGGAGTGCGCGGCGCCGATGCCCAGGACCGAGCTGCCGCGTCGTTGTGCCTCGCGCACGAAGGTGAGGATCTCGGGGGTGCGCCCGGATGCCGAGACCGCGACCACCAGGTCCATGGGCCCGACCCAGCCGGGCAGACTCGGTCCGCCCATCGCGAAGACCGGGACGGGTGAACCCCGCCCGGCGACGGCGGCCAGCACTTCCCCCGGCGCGCTCGACCCTCCGGCACCGACGACGCACAGACTGCGCGGACGGCCCTGCTCGATCAGCGGGGCGAGCAGTTCGGCCGAGTCGGCGTCGAGGGCGGCGCGCACCGCGGCACCGGCCGCAGCGGTACTGGCCAGCATCCGCCGGGAGTCGATCGCCACCAGTTCCCCCGGCTCGTCGAGCAGGGTGTCGTCCAGACTCACGGTTGCCCTGCGACCCCCACCTCGCCGGAAGGACCGGGTGTGGCCTGGTCCAGCAGCATCACCGGGATGCCGTCCCGGACCGGGAACACCGCGCCGCAGTGGCTGCACTCCAGCCCGCCGGGCACCTCGCTCACCGCAGCATGCTGGGGGCAGGGACAGGCCAGCACTTCCAGCAGAATCGGGTCAAGGCTCACGTTGCCACCCTATGCGTAGACCGCGCGGGTCTCGTCACGCAACTGCGCCATCTGATCGGCGGTGGGGGCCTCCACGTTCAGCCGCAGCAGGGGTTCGGTGTTGGAGGGGCGTACGTTGACCCACCAGGTGCCCCCGTCCACGGTGAGGCCGTCTAGTCCGGAGAACGTCACGTCACGGTCGGCGAAGTGTGTCCGCACCGCCGCGATGGCGGCCTCCTGGTCGGCGACCTCGGTGTTGATCTCGCCGGACAGCACATAGCGGTGGTAGGGCGCGAGCAGTTCGGACAACGGGGTGCCCGCCGGGGCCTGGGAGAGGGCCGACAGCACGTGCAGCGCGGCCAGCATGCCGCTGTCGGCACGCCAGAAGTCCCGGAAGTAGAAGTGGCCGGAGTGCTCGCCGCCGAACACAGCACCGGTCTGGGCCATGGTCGCTTTGATGAACGAGTGGCCCACCCGGGTCACGACCGGGACACCGCCGTGCTCCGCGATGATCTCGGGCACCGCCCGGGACGTGATCAGGTTGTGGATCACCGGTGCACCGGGCACCCTGGCTAGCTCCCGGACCGCGATCAGGCCGGTCAGCGTGGAGGGATCGACCACCTCGCCGCGCTCGTCGACCACGAAACAGCGATCCGCATCACCGTCGAAGGCCAGCCCCAGGTCGGCGCCGTGCGCACGCACCGCCGCCTGCAAGTCGACCAGATTGGCCGGGTCGATCGGGTTGGCCTCGTGGTTCGGGAACGACCCGTCGAGTTCGAAGTACAGCGGCTCGACCGCGACCGGCAGCCGGGACAGGACCACGGGGGCGGTCAGCCCGGCCATTCCGTTGCCGGCGTCGACGACGACCTTCAGGTCGCGTTGCAGCGGCGGGACCAGTCCGACGAGGTGCTCGGCGTAGGGCTCGAGCAGTTCGCGCCGGCTCACTGCGCCGATCGGGCCGGAGTAGGCGGGCAGGCCGGCGACCAGCATCTCGGAAATCGCCGCCAGGCCGGTGTCGCGACCCACCGGGGAGGCGCCGGCCAGACACAGTTTGATGCCGTTGTACGCGGCGGGGTTGTGGCTGGCGGTGAACATGGCCCCGGGCAGGTCCAGCGAACCGGAGGCGAAGTACAGCCCATCGGTCGAGCACAACCCGATCATCACGACGTCCACGCCGCGAGCGGTGACCCCCTCGGCGAAAGCCCGCGCGAGGCCGGGCGAGGAGTCGCGCATGTCGTGCCCGACCACGACCGCACCGGTCGCCCGGAGGTCCAGCGCCTCGACGAACGCCTCACCCACCGCCGCGACGAACTCGGCGGTGATCTGCTCGTCGACCAAGCCGCGCACGTCGTAGGCCTTGATCACCGCGGAGACGAGGTCGGCCGGGAACCCGGCACCCTGGGAGGTCATGGCGAAACGCTATTCGACGGGGCGCAGCACGCGCAGATGCCCCTTGCCGCCGACGGTGAGCTGTCCCTCCTCGCTCACCGGAGGCGCCGCGGCGGTAGCTGGGCGCGCCGCGCTGCGCACCGCGTCAGCCAGGGCCTGCAATGCGTCCTGGGACGGTTCCAGGGCGGCGGGGTCCGGTTCCAGCCGCACAACCTCCCACCCCCGCGGCGCGGTGAGCCGCTGGGAATGCTCCTCGCACAGGTCGTAGGAGTGCGGTTCGGCAAACGTGGCCAGGGGCCCGAGGACCGCGGTCGAATCTGCGTAGACATAGGTGAGCGTCGACACGGCGGGGCGCCGGCACGACGGGCGCGAGCAGCGGCGGGTGGTCACCGGCCCACGGTACCCCGCCCCCTTGTCACCGCGGGTTCCGGTCTCATACACGGGGATACCCCGCATCCAGAGTCTGTGGCGCCACGCCCAGGAACACGCCGGCCTGTTCGGCCAGCACGTCACGCAACAGGTCCTCCAGTTGCCTCGGGGAGCCCGCGCGCAGTTCCATGGCCCACCGGTACACCGTGACGCGGGCCGGCAGTCCGGCATCCGCCGGGTCGAACACCGCCAGGGCGGGGTGGTCGGGTTCGGGCACGTCGCTGACCGCGATCTCGATGAACTGCAGTCCGGGATGTCCCCCGGCCAAGCGGTCCCAGGCCACGAGCACCTGCTCGTCGAAGCGGGCGGACCTCCCCCGCGACACGGGTACCGCCCGTGGCGCCAATGGCCCGCGAATCCCCCGGTCACGCCGGTCCCGCCGGCGTGAGCGCAGACGCCCCGCCCTGGGCGTCCGCGGCACAGCCGAATCTGACTGGCGAACGGCCGCGGGACCAGCCCTGTGACCAACGCGCATCAACATACCGGTGACTCTAGCCGCGGGTACGACAAAGGGTGGCTCACCACGCGGTGAGCCACCCTTCGGATGTCGTTATGGAGTTGTCGGGGAAGAAGTGGGGAAGTAGATCGGTGGGTCTCAGCCCGCGGCGCGCTTGAGGCGCCGACGCTCCCTTTCGGACATGCCGCCCCAGATGCCGAACCGCTCGTCGTTCTCCAATGCGTACTCCAGGCACTCCCGGCGGACCTCACATGAACTGCAGATGCGCTTCGCCTCCCGCGTGGAGCCGCCCTTCTCGGGGAAGAACGATTCCGGGTCGGTCTCGGCGCACAGTGCGCGCTCCTGCCAGCTCAGTTCCTCGACCTCGGCCAACGGCAACCGCACGATTGATTCCTGCATGATTCCTCCACTCCCGCGCCCCGATGCGCGATGGTTGGTGTCAGCGACGACTGACAACACCGTTGAAATTACATGCTCGTAACTAGAAGGGCCACCCGAACCCCCAGAATGGGCCGTTCAGGGGACCTTTTCTGTGGATAACTCCGCACTGCATGGCAAGCCAACACGCCGGGAACCGGCAGAATCGCTACACGACCGAGACCGATCGGGCCCGCGTGGCCCCACTCACCGCACCCTTTGCACCGCTCCGTAGGTGGTGCTGCGCTCCAAGGCCGGGCGGCCGGCCAGCGCGGCCATCTGCTCCAGTTCACCCACAGTCACCGCGGATCCGTATGCGGAGCCGGCCATCCGGCTGATGGTCTCCTCCATGAGGGTTCCACCCAGGTCGTTGGCCCCGGCCCGCAGCAGATGGGCTGCTCCCGCCGGGCCGAGTTTGACCCAGGACACCTGGATGTTGTCGATCGCCCCGTCCAGCATGAGCCGGGCCAACGCGGTGACCAGCACGTCCTCACGTGGGGTGGACCCCGCGCGGGCCTTGCCCGCCAGGTACAACGGGGCGTTGTGGTGGACGAACGGCAGTCCGACGAACTCGGTGAACCCGCCCGTGCGCTGCTGGATGTCGCGCAGAGTGCGCAGGTGCCGCACCCAGTGCAGCGGTGTGTCCACGTGCCCGTACATCATCGTGGAACTGGACGGCAGGCCGACGTCATGGGCGGTGCTGATCACCTCGATCCAGGCATCCGTGGGGAGTTTGCCCTTGGTGAGGATCCAGCGCACCTCGTCGTCGAGGATCTCCGCGGCGGTGCCCGGGATCGAGTCGACGCCGGCCTCCCGCAGGGCGATCAGGAACTCGCGGATGCTCAGGTCGCAGCGGGTGGCGCCGCTGACGATCTCCATGGGGCTGAAGGCGTGCAGGTGGATGGCGGGCGCTGCCTGCTTGACGGTCCGGGCCAGGTCGAAGTAGGCGGTGCCCGGCAGTCGTGGGTGGAT
Organism: Actinomycetota bacterium; assembly: GCA_035429705.1. GTDB lineage: Bacteria > Actinomycetota > Actinomycetes > S36-B12 > UBA10799 > JADKAV01. The sequence continues at coordinate 4,483 of DAOMFH010000033.1, read as the reverse complement.
GCCCCCTTGCATGCAGATCTCGGTCGCGCCGGCATCCCATGCCTCCCGCACCCGCCGGGCGATCTCCTCGGGGGACAGCGTGAAGGCGTCGGCGTCGGACTCCCGCTGCGCGAAGGCGCAGAAACGGCAGCCCGTGTAGCAGACGTTGGTGAAGTTGAGGTTGCGGTTGACCACGTAGGTCACCTCGTCGCCCACCCGCTGCCGGCGCAGTTCGTCGGCCACGGCCGCCACCGCCCCGACCTGGTCGCCGGTGGCCGCGAACAGGGCCAGGGCCAGGGATTCGTTCTCCTGATCTGCCAGCCGCGCCGGCTCCGTGGTGGCCAGGTCCAGCGCCTCCCGGAAATCCCCCACCGCCAAAGGGGATGCCGATGCCGGAGCGACGGACTCCCAGGAGCCGAAGGCCGTCTCGAAGTCACCGCGCCGGTCCGTGTCGCGGCCACGGACGTCGATGGTCGCGGCCAGGTCGGTGCGTCCCCGGCCACCGGCCGCGAAGGCCGCGTAGTCCACCTCCTCCTGCCAGGGCCGACCCGACGGGCGAACGCCAGCTGCCAGCAGCCCCCGCTCGTCGGCCAGGGCGCTGACATAGGGCGCCAGCCGCGGGTCCAGCCACGCGTCGCCGCGTCGCAGGAACTCCGGATGGACCGTCAGCCGCGGCGCCAGCGACAGCCCGGCCTGCTCAGTGACCTGGCGCAACACCCGCAAGCTCGGCCATGGGCGTTCCGGGTTGACGAAGTCCGCGGTCACCGGGCTCACCCCGCCCCAGTCATCGATCCCCGCGGCGAGTAACCGGTACAGGCCGTCCTCGTCGGTGAGGTTCGGGGGCGCCTGGACATGCACCGACGAGCCCAGCACGACGCGGGCGGTGGCGACCGCGGCCACGTACTCGTCCGGATCGCAGTCGGCGGTCCCGGCCATGGCGGTCCCCGGCTTGGCACGGAAGTTCTGGATGATCACCTCCTGGATGCCATGGAACTCCCGTTCCAGACTGCGCAGCGCCAGCAGGGAGTCGGCCCGCTCGGCCCGGGTCTCCCCGATGCCGATCAACAGCCCGGTCGTGAACGGAATGGCCAGTCGGCCGGCCTCCCGCAGTACCCGCAACCGCACGGCCGGATCCTTGTCCGGTGACCCGTGGTGCACGGCGCCCGGCGTCGTGAACAGTCGCCGGCTGGTGGTCTCCAGCATCAGCCCCATGCTGGGCGCGACCGGTCGCAGGCGGGTCATCTGCTGCCAGGTCATCACACCCGGGTTGGCGTGCGGCAGCAGGCCGGTCCGCTCCAGGATCGCGATGGCGACCGCGCGCACGTAGTCGATGGTGCTGTCGTAGCCACGCTCGTCCAGCCACTGCCGGGCCGGCGGCCAGCGGGTCTCCGGGCTGTCCCCCAGCGTCAGCAGGGCCTCGGCGCATCCGGCGGCCGCGCCCTGCTCGGCCACCGCCACCGCCTCGTCGATCTCGAGGTAGGCCGCTTCACCGGCCTTGCGCAGCGCGGCCGGATCCGTCGCGAACGTGCAGTAGTGGCAGCGGTCCCGGCACAGGCGGGTCACCGGGATGAAGACCTTCGGCGAGTAGGTGATCGTGCTCGTGGTGCGCTCACGCAGTCCAGCAGCGATCTCACACAGCGCGTGGAGGTCGTCATGTCGCGCGCCGAGCAGTTGCGCGACCTCGCCGGCGTCGAGCGAAACGGCGCGTTCTGCCCGCGCAAGCACCCGACGTAGAGTCACGACAGAAGCCTAGACGAACCGATGAGAAGGGTGATCGGATGCGGATCACGGTCCTGGCCGGGGGGGTGGGCGCGGCGCGCTTCCTGCGCGGCGTTCTGGCGGCGTTCCCAGACGCGGACATCGCGGTGATCGGCAACACCGCCGACGACATCTGGCTGCACGGCCTGAAGATCTGCCCGGACCTCGACACAGTCATGTACACCCTGGGCGGCGGGATCGACCCCGATCGCGGCTGGGGCCGCTCGCAGGAGACCTACGGCGTGCTCGAGGAGTTGCGGGCCTACGACTTCGACCCCTTGTGGTTCACGCTGGGCGACCGCGACATCGCCACGCACCTGGTGCGCACCCAGTTGCTGTCCGGCGGCTTCCCGCTCAGCGAGATCACCGACGCACTGTGCCGGCGCTGGCAGCCGGGCGTGCGACTGCTGCCGATGACCGACGACCGCGTCGAGACCCACGTCGTGGTGCGCGAGGACGATAGCCGCCGTGCCATGCACTTCCAGCAGTGGTGGGTGCAGCACCGCGCCCAGTTGCCCGCCGAGGAGTTCCGCTTCATCGGCGTCGACGAGTCGCGCCCGGCCCCGGGGGTGCTCGAGGCGATCGGGCGGGCCGACGTGGTGGTGCTGCCACCATCCAACCCGGTGGTGAGCATCGGGCCGATCCTGGCCGTGCCCGGCATCCGGGCAGCCGTCGAGCAGGGCCCGGCCCCGGTGGTCGGGGTCTCCGGGATCATCGGCGGGCGACCTGTGAAGGGAATGGCCGACACCTGTCTGGCCGTGATCGGGGTGCCGGCGACGGCCGCCGCGGTCGCTGAACACTACGGACCCCGCGGGCACGGCGGAATCCTGGACGGCTGGGTTCACGAGACCGGCGACGAACCGCCGGCGACGATCCCGCGGAACCTGGCGACGTCGACACTCATGACCGACCAGGAGTCGGCGGCCACTCTGGCCGAGCAGGCGGTGGGGCTGGTCCTGTGATGCAGGTCATCGCGGTGGCCGGACTGCCCGAGTTCGACGAGACCACCGACGTGGCCGGGGTGCTCCGCGCGGCCCTGCCCGCACTCCGCTGGCCAGACGGGACCCGAGGCACCCGCGACGGGGACGTGCTCGTCGTGAGTTCCAAGATCATCAGCAAGGCCGAGGGACAGTGGGTCGACGACCGGGACGCTGCTGTCGCCGCCGACACAGTGCGGACGGTGGCTACCCGCGGCGATCTGCGCATCGTGGAGAACCACCTGGGCGTGGTCATGGCCTCGGCCGGGGTCGACCGGTCCAACACCCCGCGACCACTGCGCCTGCCCCGCGACCCGGATGCCACCGCCCGGCGCCTGTCCGCCGCCCTCGGGCTGCCGGTGGTGATCTCGGACACCACCGGCCGGCCCTGGCGACTGGGGGTCACGGACTTCGCGATCGGATCATGCGGGCTGCAGCCCATGCTCGACCTGCGCGGACGGGCCGACGACAACGGGCAGACGCTGGAGATGACCCAGGTGGCTGTGATCGACGAGATCGCCGCGGCCGCCGACCTGGTCAAAGGCAAGACCGGGCGCAGTCCGGTGGCCGTCGTCCGCGGCCTGTTCCCCACCGGGGAGGGGGCCGCCCGGGACCTGGTGCGCCCGAGCGAGGAGGATCTGTTCGTCCTCGGGTCCGCGCAGGCCGCCGCGGCGGCAGTGACCGGACGGCGCACGGTCCGTTCCTTCACCGACGAAACCGTTCCCGTCGAGGTGATCGAGCGTGCTGTATCCGCCGCATGCACCGCCCCGAGCCCCCATCACACCCGGCCGTGGCGCTTCGTGTTGTTGCGCGACCGGCGCCAGGACCTGCTGGCGGCGATGCGGGAACGCTGGACCGCGGATCTGTGCGCCGACGGCTTCACGGCGGAGTCCATCACCAAGCGACTGCGCCGCGGGGACGTGCTCTGGAACGCGCCCGAGGTGCTGCTGGCATTCAGCGAGTTCCACGGGGCGGTGCACGACTACCCGGATGCCCGGCGCAACGGGTTCGAGCGCGACCTGTTCATGGTCGCCGGTGGCGCCGCGGTGCAGAACCTGCTGATCTCCCTGTCGACCGCGGGGCTCGGTTCCGCCTGGATCTCGAGTACCGTCTTCTGCCCCGAGGTGGTGCACGAGGTGCTCGGCGTGCCGGGGTCCTGGCAACCATTGGGCGCGGTCGCGATCGGCTGGCCCGCAGCAAGCCCTCCCGACCGCCCCGCGGCCGGGATCGCTGAACACTTCCAGGTGCGCTGAGGCCGGGCCCGGTTCGGCCGACGACCAGCCGGGGTCCGTCCTGATCGAGTTCCCGCACGGCTACGGTTCGACGAGCCCAGCCGTGACGATGGATCCCGCCGCGTCCTCGGCGAGTGGACTGTCCGCCCGGGGTTGCGGCCATTGCGGGGGCTTCGGGTTTCTGGGGGCAGTGGCTGGGTCGTGCGGCCGGCCGGGGGCTCGAACGTCGCAGTCGCGGGCCTGCGCGACCAACCGCCTCCCGCCGTGGTGCCGACCGTGAGCGCGCCATCGCCGCGTATGGTGCACGGTTGCTGGGCCGACACCGGACCCGATCCACGGAGAATAGGACGCCGGGGTCGGCGGCGTGCACTGGAACCAGCACATCGGTGAGGATGCAGCGTTTGCTAACGGATGCAGCGTTGGCTCACGGATGCAGCACACTGGTCCCGGGGTCGGACAACCGAGCTCACACGGGGAAGCCGGGGGGTTGAGCTCGGCGGAACCAGCCACCCTGCACCAGTCGTGAAATGCGTGGTA
>DAOMFH010000032.1:0-13394 GCA_035429705.1 Actinomycetota bacterium | reverse complement strand
CCCCGGTCGGCGGGGGCGCCCGCACCGACGGCTACGACATCCGCACGGCCGCGGTGGTCAAGGGCATCCCGTGCATCACCACCGTGCAGGGCCTGGCCGCGGCCGTTCAGGGCATCGAGGCCTTGCGTACCGGCCGGATCGGCGTGCGCAGCATCCAGGCGCATCAGGCGGAGCTGTCCGCCCTGTGGGGGGCCCAGTGACCACCCAGGCCGATGCCGAGGTCCTCAGTGTGCGTCGCGACGGCGCGTACTACCACCTGTCCTTCGCCGCGCCGGGCATAGCCGACGGATACCGGCCGGGGCATTTCGTGGCGATCGCCGTCGACGAGGCGCATATCCTGCGCCGGGCGTTCTCGATCCGCTCGGCGTCCACCAAGGCCGGCGGTGCGCTGCAGATCATCGTCTACCCCAAGGGCCCCGGCACCAGGTGGCTGGTCGCCCGGCGCCCCGGGGACGTGATCAACGTGATCGCCCCGCTGGGCCGGCCCTTCCGGCTGCCCACCGAACCGGTGCCTTGCGTGCTGGTCGGCGGCGGCTACGGCGTAGCGCCGTTGTTCGAACTCGCCACGCAGTTGCGGGCGCGCGGGTGCACGGTGGAGATCGTGGTCGGTGCCGGTGACGCCGAGCGGCTCTACGGAGTCGTGGAGGCGCGCAGGGTCAGTGACGCGGTGCATGTGACGACCGACGACGGGTCCGCGGGGGAGCGGGGTCGCGCGACCGATCCGCTGCGGCGCATCCTGGCTGCGGGCGGGCACGCAGCGGTCTACGCGTGTGGGCCGATGCCCATGCTGCAGGCGGTGTCGCAGGTCAGCGCCGAGCACGGCGCCGTCGCCCAGTGCGCGGTGGAGGAGTCGATGGCCTGCGGAGTGGGCGTGTGCATGACCTGCGTGCTGCCGGTCGTCGGTGACGACGGGGTGACCCGGATGGTGCGTTCCTGCACGGACGGCCCGGTGTTCTTCGGCGACCGGGTCAGGTGGGCCGAGGTCGGCACGGTGCCGCCGGACACCCTCGGAGCCCCGGAGCCGCGCGATGGCTGATCCGCGCATCACCCTGGCCGGCGTCGAGTTCGCGGGCCCCGCCTTCACCGCGTCCGGTTGTGCCGCCGCCGGCAGGGAACTGTCCGCCTTCTTCGACCTCACCGAAATCGGCGGCGTGGTCACCAAGAGCATCATGCTGCGTGCGCGTTCGGGCCGGCCCACCCCCCGAATGGTGGAGACGCCGTCCGGGATGCTCAACTCGATCGGGCTGCAGGGTCCCGGCATCGAGAAGTTCCTGGCCGACGATCTGCCCTGGCTCGCGCAGCGCAACGTCGCCGCGGTCGTCTCGATAGCCGGGGAGACGGTCGAGGAGTACGCGCAACTGGCCCGCATCCTGCGCAGCGAGCCCGCGGTGCGGGCGATCGAGGTGAACATCTCCTGCCCGAACGTGGAGAGCCGCGGCCAGGTCTTCGCCTGCGACGTGATGTCGGCCTCGTCGGTGATCCACCAGGTCCGCCGCAACACCAACTCGAGCGTGCCGATCTTCGCCAAACTCTCCCCGGACGTGACCAGCATCGCCGAGATCGCGCTGGCCTGCCGCAACGCCGGAGCGGACGGGCTGTCGGTGATCAACACAACCCTGGGCATGGCCATCGACACCGACACGCTGCGCCCGGTCCTGGGCGGGGTGACCGGCGGGCTGAGCGGTCCGGCGATCCGGCCGATGGCGGTGCGCTGCGTGTGGCAGGTACATCAGGTGCTGCCAGACGTGCCGATCCTGGGCATGGGCGGGATCGCGACCGGGGCGGATGCGCTGCAGTTCATCGCCGCGGGTGCATCGGCGGTCAGTGTGGGAACGATGACCTTCCACGACCCGGCGGCCCCGCTGCGGGTCCAGCGCGAACTGCTGGACCTGCTGGATGCCTACGGCTTCGCGACCGTGGCCGACGCGGTCGGCATCGCCCACCGCGGGGGCGTTTCGTGAGCGTCCATCCGGCAGACATGCCCGCCGGCCGACCAGACCCGAGGAGCCCGCAGTGAACCAGCCCGCCCCCATCGCCCTGGCCCTGGACACCACGGATCTGGCCACCGCCTGTGCTTGGGCCGGCGCGGTCGACGGGGTCTTCTCCCACATCAAGGTGGGGCTGGAGACGTACCTGCGCGACGGCGCGCCGGGGGTGGCCCTGATCCGGGAGGCGGCCCCCCGCTGCGCGCTGTTCCTCGACCTCAAGATCCACGACATCCCGAACACGATGGCCGGGGCCGCGCGCTCGGTTGCGGCACTGGAGCCGGATGTGCTGACCGTCCACGCGGCGGCCGGATCGGCCGGCATTCACGCGGTTGCCGAGGCGTTGCCGGACACCCGGGTGGCCGCCGTGACCGTGCTCACCAGCCTGGCCGCGGCCGATCTGGCACAACTGGGCATCAGTGGCACGCCGGGTGAGGTTGTCGAGCGCTGGGCCGGACTCGCCGTGGCCGCCGGCGCGCGGGCGATCGTCAGCTCCGCGCAGGAAGTGCGCGGACTGCGTACCCTGCTCGGCGAGCAGCCGCTGCTCATCACCCCGGGCATCCGGCCGGCCGGGGCCGAGCGGGGCGACCAGCAGCGGGTGGTGACCCCCGCCGACGCGATCACCGACGGGGCCGGGCTGCTGGTGGTGGGCAGGCCGGTCACCGGGGCCGACGATCCGGGCGAGGCCGCCCTTGCGATCGCCGGGGAGACCCGCGCGGCATTGTCCCGGCTTCGGTAGGGTTTGGGGCGTGCCGCCTCCCTCCCTGTCCGCCGAGCAGCGATCGGCGGCCTCCGCGAAGGCCGTTCTCAATCGCCGGCGCCGGGCCGAGGTCAAGGAGCAACTGCGGGCCGGGCGCCTCTCGTGGGCGCAACTGGTGGACCTCGCCCATAGCGACGAGGTGGTGGCCGGGCTGCGCGTCCAGGATGCCCTGCTCAGCATGCCTGGCGTGGGGCCGCAGCGGCTCACCCGGTTCATGAAGTCCGCCGGGGTCTCGCCGTCGCGACGCCTACGGGGTCTGGGCCGGCACCAGACGGCGGCACTGGCGGAGATCCTGGCCCGGTGAACCGGCTGTACGTGGTCTCCGGGCCCAGCGGGGCGGGTAAGTCCACCGTCGTGGCTCGGGTGTTGCAGATGCGACCGGACATCTGGCTCTCGGTTTCCGCCACGACCCGCTCGCCGCGGCCGGGAGAGGAGAACGGCCGGGAGTACTTCTTCCTGACCGCTGAGGAGTTCGCCGCCAAGGCCGACTCCGGGCAACTGCTGGAGTGGGCCGATTTCGCGGGCAACTCCTACGGCACCCCGCGTGGTCCGGTGGAGGGACGTCTGAGCGTCGGCCCAGTCCTGCTGGAGATTGAACTGCAGGGTGCCCGGCAGGTGCGCGCCGCGATGCCCGATTGTGTACTGGTGTTCCTCGCCCCGCCGAGTCCGGAAGAGTTGAAGCGCCGGCTCATTGGGCGGGGAACGGAGGACGAAGCGGGGGTCGCTGCGCGGCTGAAGCGTGCTGACGCGGAGTTGGCTGCGCAGGGCGAGTTCGACCACGTGGTGTACAACGACGACGTCGAGCGCGCAGCCGCCGAGTTGTCGGCGCTGATCGAGTAACGGCGACGCGGCGCCCCTGTTGGTCGGGCCCGCCGCGCGCATCGGACCGTGCACGGATCGTCCTTGAGCGCCCATCCGCTACTCTTGTGACGAGTCTGCAAACGAAAGGTTCCCCGTGGCAGTTGCCGAAAGCCGTGCCGAGGGCATCACGTACCCCCCGCTGGACGAGTTGCTCGAGAAGACCGATTCCAAGTACTCGCTGGTGATCGAGGCCGCCCGTCGCGCGCGCCAGATCAACGCGTACTACAGCCAGCTCTCGGAGGGCGCGCTGGAGCACGTCGGCCCGCTGGTGGAGACCTACCAGCACGAGAAGCCGCTTTCCATCGCCCTGCGCGAGATCAACGACGGGCTGCTCGAGACGAGCACCGTCACGGTCGAGGAGACCGAAGCCTGAGCCCCGAGGTCGTCCTCGGCGTAGGTGGCGGGATCGCCGCCTACAAAGCTGCTGAGGTTCTGCGACGAATACAGGCGCTGGGGGCGAACATCACGGTGGTCCCGACGCGGACCGCCCTGCAGTTCGTGGGTGTGGGCACATGGTCGGCGCTGTCCGGCCGGCCGGTGACGCACGACTTCTTCGAGAACGTCCATGAGGTCCCGCACGTGCGCATCGGGCAGCAGGCCGATCTCGTGGTGGTCGCCCCGGCCACGGCCAACCTGCTGGCGAAGGCCGCATACGGACTGGCCGACGACCTGTTGACCAACACGCTGCTCACCGCCCACTGCCCGGTGCTGATGTTCCCGGCCATGCACACGGAGATGTGGGAGCATCCGGCCACCCGGGCCAACGTGGCCACATTGCGCGACCGCGGCGTCCTGGTGGTCGATCCGGACTCCGGCCGGCTGACCGGACTGGATTCGGGGCCTGGCCGGCTGCCCGAGCCGGAGTCGATCGCCTGGCTCGTCCACGCGGCATTGGCCAAACCGGGGCTGACACATGACCTGCGGCACCGGCACATCGTCATCAGTGGTGGTGGCACGCACGAGCGGCTGGACCCGGTGCGCCACATCGGCAACCGTTCGAGTGGGAAGCAGGCGATGTCACTGGCGGCCGCGGCCATCTCCCGCGGAGCGCGGGTGACCCTGATCCGCGGTGACGTGGACGTGCCCACGCCGGCCGGTGTGGAAGTGGTCGACGCGCTCACGGCCGACGAGATGCTGGAGGCTGCCCGGGCGCTGGCCCCTGACTCCGACGCGATCATCATGGCCGCTGCCATCGCCGACTTCCGGGCTGAGACGCTGCCCGACGAGAAGATCAAGAAGGGTGACGCGTCGACGCTCAACCTGAACCTCGTGCACAACCCCGACGTCCTGGCGACCCTGGTCGCCGAGCGCGCGGGAACATCCCCCCTGCTGGTGGGCTTCGCCGCCGAGACCGGTGACGAAGCGGCGAGCTGGCTCGAACATGCGCAGCGCAAGTTCGCCGCGAAGGGCTGCGACATGATGGTCGCCAATCCCGTCGGCCATGACCGGGCCTTCGGTACGGACACGAACGAGGCCGTCCTGCTGCTCGGTGGCGGGATCACCGAGGACGTTCCGAGCACGGGCAAGGTCGAGTTGTCCCACCGGGTGCTCGACGCGATGGCCGACCGCCTGGTCTGAGTCGGTATCCCCGACGGGCTCCCGGCCAAGGGCTCCCGGCCAAGGGGCTGATACCGGGAACTGCCAGCCCGCCGCGGGAACTCATCGCCGGCACACGGCCGCGAAAACTCCCCGCAGCCGGTTCGCCGTCAGGCCTTACCCTCGACAGGTGCCCGCCAGCCTGAAGCGTCTGCTGTTCGGTCTGGCGTTCTCCGCCCTCGGCAACGGGCTTACCATCCCGCTGCTGATCGTCTATCTGCACGACATCCGGGGGATCCCCACCACCACGGCGGGACTCGTGGTGGCGTGGGTGGCCGCGGTGCAACTTGTGCTCACCCCACTGGTCGGGTGGCTCGTCGACCGCTTCGGCCCGCGACCCATCCTCATGCAGGGATTGCTCGTCGAGGCCACCGGTGTTGCGTGCTTCCCGATGATCGCCGATGCCACCAGCGCCTTCCTGGTGACCGGGCTGTACGCTCTCGGCGCCGCGCACTTGTGGCCGTCACAGACTGCACTGATCGCCCGTCTGGTGTCAGGTGCGCATCGACAACGTGCCTACGGTGTGCAATTCATGCTGCTCAACCTGGGGATCGGTCTCGGCGGTCTGCTCAGCGCACTGATCGTCGACGAGGCGGACCCGGGTACCTTCGTCCTGCTCTACCGGTTGGACGCCCTTACCTACCTCGCGTACCTCGTGGCGGCGGCGTCCCTGGTGGGGCTCGGTGGCCGGCTTCCCGCGGAGCACCGGGCCACCGGCGGTGGCTATCGGGAGGTCTCGCGCGACCTCCGGTTGTGGATGCTGATCGGATTCACCTTCGTGCTCAGCGCCTGCGGCTGGGGAGCGCAGGAGGTGGGCCTGCCCATCCTCGTCACCCAGCAGGCGGACCTGTCGGTCAAGTGGCTGGCGATCGTGTACGCCTGCAACACCTCGGTCATAGTTGTCGCGCAACTGTCCGTGATCAAGCGGGTGGAGGGCCGCTCGCGCACGAGCATCCTGGCCCTCGTGGGCGTCGTGTACGCGGTGAGCTGGCTCATCGCGGGAGTGGCCGCACTTGTTCCACCGGCGGTGGCCGGAATCCTGTTCTGTGTGGGCCTGGCCGTGTTCGCGGTGGGGGAGACGATGTGGTCGCCGGTGTCCCCGGGGCTGCTCAACGACCTGGCCCCCGAGCATCTGCGCGGCCGCTACAACGCCATGGGCACCGGCGCGTTCGGCCTGGCCGGGGTGGCCGGTCCCGCTTTCAGTGCCCTGGTGCTCGGCCAGGGCATGCTCGGCGTGTGGATCGTGGCCACCGTGCTCGGATGTCTGGGCGCCTCGGCGCTGATCCTGGCGCTGCGGCCCAGACTGAGCGCGGCCGAGGACGGCCGGGAACCGGCATTGGACCCGGTCGGCTAGACCTGGGCCCGGGCGATGGACAGGCTGAAAGCGCCCAGAACCGTCGCGGAGAACACGTCGAGGGCCCGGCGAACCGACCGGCGCTGCAACCACGTGGCGGCCCACGCGATGACCGTGGCCAACCCCGCCAGGTAGAGCAGCGCCAGTACGGCATGGGTGATGGCCAGCGGGATCGCCGACCAACTGATCCCGTCGCCGAGGAATTGGGGGAGCACCGCCAGATAGAAGACGAGCACCTTGGGGTTGGTGATGTTGGACAGGAATCCTTGGCGCAGACCCACCGCGGGGTGGCTGTCACCTGGGGCCATCGGCGTGTACCGGCCGCGCAGGGCCGAGCGGGCGGCCTGCAGCGCCAGGAATCCGAGGTACGCCGCACCCGCCCACGTGATCGCCCGGAAGACCGGTTGGCTCGCGACGATGATGGCGCCGAGCCCGGCCACGGCGGCTATCCCCTGGACGGCGCACGCCGCCGAGATGCCAAGTGCCGTGGCCCAGCCCTGCCCGCGGCCACCCACCAGGGTGTTGCGCATCGTGATGGTGAAGTCGGCCCCCGGGATGAGCACCACGGCCATCGCGATGGTCACGAATGTCAGGTAGGACGCCAGGCTCATGGCGTCAGTGTCGCTGAGTTGCCACTGCGTCCGCCCGGCGCCCCCGGCCCGGCCTTCAGCGCGCACCCGGGACGAATCCACCACGTGCCCCGGCCTGTGCACTGTGGCCGCGGCTTTGTCAGACCCATCCGTAGACTCGGGTTCGAACCGAGGAGGGCTCGTGGCAAAGCGTCTGTTTTCATCCGAATCAGTGACTGAGGGGCATCCGGACAAGGTCGCCGACCAGATCAGTGACAGCATTCTGGACGCGATGCTGGTCGACGATCCCGACTCCCACGTGGCCGTGGAGACCCTGGTGACCACGGGGCTGGTAGTGGTGGCCGGTGAGGTCGACACGCAGACGTATGTCGACATCCCGCGCGTGGTGCGCGAGCAGATTCTGCGAATCGGGTACGACTCGTCCGAGAAGGGCTTCGACGGCACCTCGTGCGGCGTCTCGGTGTCGCTCGATCAGCAGTCCGGTGACATCCGGCAGGGGGTCGACGGGTCCTGGGAGGATCGCCATCAGCACACCGGCGATCCACTGGACCTGCAGGGTGCCGGAGATCAGGGGATGATGTTCGGCTATGCGTGCCGCGACACCCCGGAACTCATGCCGCTGCCGATCGCACTGGCCCATCGGCTCAGCCGGCGGCTCACCGACGTCCGCACGCAGGCGGTCGTCCCCTATCTGCTCCCGGACGGCAAGGTGCAGGTGACCATCGAGTACCAGGGGAGCACCCCGGTCGCGGTGGACACCGTGGTGGTGTCCAGCCAGCACATCGACGACATCGACCTGGACACGCTGCTCGCGCCGGACATCGAGGAGTTCGTGATCGCTGCCGAACTGGCGCAACTCGAGCTGGACACCAGCGCGGTGCGCATGCTGGTCAACCCGACCGGCCGGTTCGTGGCCGGCGGTCCGGCAGCGGACGTCGGACTGACCGGGCGCAAGATCATCGTGGACACGTACGGTGGGGTGGCCCGGCACGGGGGAGGGGCCTTCTCCGGCAAGGATCCTTCCAAGGTCGACCGGTCGGCGTCCTACGCGATGCGCTGGGTGGCCAAGAACGTCGTGGCCGCTGGGCTCGCCGAACGCTGTGAAGTGCAGGTGTCGTACGCGATCGGGACGGCCCATCCGGTCGGGCTGTTCGTGGAGACGTTCGGCACCGGGGTTCTGCCCGACGAGAAGCTCGAGGACGCGATCCTGGCCACCTTCGACCTGCGACCAGCCGCGATCATCCGTGATCTCGACCTCAAGCGGCCCATCTACACGAGCACGGCCGCGTACGGGCACTTCGGACGCGAACAGCCGGAGTTCACCTGGGAGCGCACCGATCGGGTGGATGCGCTGCAAGCTGCCGCGGAGTAGTGGCCGACGTCGCGCGGGTGGCGATCGAGTCGCCGCTGCCCCATCTGGACCGGTTGTTCGATTTCGCGATACCCGACGACCTGGCCGCTGACGCGCAACCCGGGTGCCGGGTACGCGTGCGATTCCACGGCAGGCAGGTCGGCGGCTGGATCATCGAACGGGGCCCCGCGCAGTTCGAGGGGACACTGCAGCCGCTGTTGCGCGTGTCGGGCCCGCCGGTGCTGACTCCCGCGGTGGCCGCCTTGTGCCGACGCGTCGCCGACCGGTACGCGGGCAGCCTCAGCGATGTCATCCGGTTCGCGGTGCCCGCCCGGGTCGCGGCGGTGGAGAAAGCCGGACTGCCCCCAGCGCCGAGTCCACCCCAGCCGCCCGAGCTGAGGGCGTGGGAGGGCTACAACCTGCCCGCGCACGGTGCGGCCAGCTGGATCTGCCATCCCCACGACGATCCGTTCGCGATGCTGGCGGCACTGGCTGTGCAGACGGCAGCCGATGGGCGCGGTGCGGTGCTCGTCGTGCCGGACGGCCGTGATGTCCGCGCCCTGCACGCCGCGTGCCTGCGCCTCTGTGCACCGGAACTGCTCGCAGTGGTTTCGGCCGAGGCGTCGGCGCGCATGCGTTACAAGACTCACCTGCAAGTGCTGGCCGGAACCCGGCGGATCGTCATCGGGACCCGCTCGGCGGTCTTCGCGCCGGTGATGGATCCCGGACTGATCGCGGTCTGGGACGACGGCGACGGGGTCCTCGCTGAACCACAGTCTCCCGGCTGGCATGCCCGGGAGGTGGCCGCCCTACGGGCATGGCACTCGAAGGCCCGCCTGGTGGTGGGCGGATACACCCGCAGCGTGGTGACGGCCCAGTGGGTGGCCGACGGCAGCGCCGCCGATGCTCAGTTCACCAGGCAGCGGGCCCGTGCGCGCAGGTACCGGGTTGCGGCCCTCATGGAACCTGCCGCCGACCGCCGCCGGATTCCCGGGCGGGCCTTCGCGCTGGCGCGTGAAGTGGTGGCGTCAGGAGTGCTGCTGGTACAGGTCCCGCGGGTGGGGGGAGCGACCGGGCTGATCTGCGCCGACTGCGGACACGTCGCGCGTTGTGGGCGGTGCGGTGGCGGGGTCCGGCCGGATCGGCAGGGCCGGCCGCGCTGCCGCATGTGCCACCAGCCGTTCGAGAAGTGTCCCTCATGCGGGGCAGGTGAGTTCGTGGCGGTGGGCGCCGGATCGCGCCGCAGCGCCGAGGAACTGCAACAGGCCTTCGCGTCGGTGCCGGTGGTCCGCAGTGATGCCGAGTCGGGGGTGCGCGACGAGGTGGATCTCGAGCGGGGGATCGTGGTGGCCACTCCGGGCGCGGAACCGGCGCTGCCCGGCGGCTACGCGGGTCTGCTGATCCTCGACACCGAGGTGCTGCTGGCTCTGCCCGAACTGCGGGCGCGGGAGGAGGCGCTGCGGCGATGGTTGGCCGCGATTGCCAAGACGGCCCCCGAGTCCCCGACCCTGATTGTGGCCGCCCAGGATGTTGCGGTGGTGCAGGCACTGGTGCGTAACGATCCCAGTGCCTTCGCCGAGGCAGAACTGCGGGATCGGCGGGAGGCTCACATGCCGCCCGCCTACCGGTGTGTGCGACTGCGTGGTCCATCGGGCGACCTGGCGGAATGGCTGTCGCAGTATCGCGGTGAAGTGCTCGGGCCGCTGGACACCACGGCTGGCAGCGTCGCCCTGCTGCTGGCGCCTCACCAACGTTCGGCGAGCATGCTGCGGGAGGTACGCCGGATCCAGGCGCAGCGATCCCGGGCCGGCGCACCGGTCATCGAGGCCCGGGTGGATCCGGCCGACCTCGGCGCGGGCTGAGCGGGGTCACCCTCCGTACACTCGGAGACCGGGAGGCAACGTGTCAGTGGTGGACATCCGGCTGTTCGGAGACCCGGTTCTGCGTACCCCGGCCGTGGAGGTCGTGGATTTCGACCGGCAGTTGCGCAAACTGGTCCAGGACCTCACCGACACGATGATCGACGCTCCGGGGGTGGGCCTTGCCGCCCCGCAACTCGGCGTGGGCCTGCGGGTGTTCACCTACTACGTCGACGGTGAACTCGGCCACCTGGTCAACCCCGATCTCGATCTCACCGAGGAGACCGAGGAACACGAAGAGGGCTGCCTGTCGATCCCGGCCGTCAGTTTCCCCACTCGGCGCTCCGTGGGGGTGGTGGCCAAGGGGTTCAACATGCATGGTGATCCGGTGGTGGTCGAAGGCACGCACCTGCTGTCCCGGTGTGTTCAGCACGAGACCGATCACCTCGACGGGGTGTTGTTCATCGACCGGCTCGACCCAGAGCGTCGCAAGGAGGCCATGCGGATGATCCGCGAGGCGGAATGGTTCGGGCCCGACACGATCGTGAAGTCCAGCCCACATCTGCAGAGGATGCCCCGATGAGACTCGTGTTCGCCGGCACCCCGGAGGTCGCCGTCGCTGGTTTGACGGCACTGCTGGATTCACGCCATGAGGTGCTCGCAGTGGTGACCCGGCCCGACGCTGTCGCCGGCCGGGGGCACCGCGTCACTGCGAGCCCGGTCAGCCGGGCGGCGCGCGAACATGGGATCCCGGTGCTCACTCCGGCGCGGCCCAGCGACCCCGAGTTCATGGCGACGCTGCGCGACCTCGCCCCCGACTGCTGCCCGGTCGTGGCCTACGGTGCACTGATCCCGCAGGACGTTCTCGACATCCCGCGGTTGGGATGGGTGAATCTGCACTTCTCCCTGCTGCCGGCCTGGCGGGGTGCCGCGCCCGTGCAGCGCGCGATCATGGCCGGCGACGATGTCACCGGTGCCGCGGTCTTCCAGCTGGAGGCCGGGATGGACACCGGCCCGGTGTTCGGAGTGGTGACCGAGACGATCGGGCCGCGGGACACCGCCGGCGATCTGCTCGGGCGCCTGGCGCAGTCGGGCTCTCAGTTGTTGGTCAAGGTTCTGGACGGAATCGAGGAAGGCGCGCTGCAGGCGGTGCCGCAGTCCACCGACGGGGTCAGCCTGGCCCCCAAGATCACCGTCGAGGACGCCCGCGTGCGCTGGGACGAGCCGGCGATCGCGGTCGACCGCCGGATCCGGGGCTGCACCCCGGCTCCCGGGGCCTGGACGATGTCCGGCGACCTCAAAGTGAAGCTGCAGCCGGTCACGTTGACCGAGGAGCGGCTAGCCCCCGGTGTCGTGGTCGTCGAGCGCAGCCGGGTGCTGGTCGGCACGCTGACCAACGCCGTGGCCCTGGGCACTGTGCAGCCGGCCGGCAAGAAGGCGATGGCGGCCACCGACTGGGCCAGGGGACTGCACGGCGATCACCTGGCCTTCGCGTGAGACCGAGTCCGGCGCGGCGGGTCGCCTACGACGTCCTGCACGAGGTCGGTGCGCAGGACGCCTACGCGAACCTCGCCCTGGCCGGGCACTTGGGCGGCAGTGATCTGTCGCGCGCGGACCGCGGTCTGGCCACCGAGTTGGTCTACACCACGCTGCGCCGCCGCGGCACTGTCGACGCGGTCCTGGCCACGGTCGTCACCCGGCCCTTGGACCAGGTCGATCCGCGGGTGCTCGACATTCTGCGCATGGCGGTAGCCGAGCACATGTACCTCGGCAAGCCCGCGCATGCCGTCGTCGACAGTGCGGTCACTCTCGTGCAGTCGGTGGGTGCGGGATCAGCGCGCGGGTTCGCCAACGCCGTGCTGCGCAAGGTGACCGGGCAGCCCGTCGATGCCCTGTTGTCTGCGGCAACGAAGGGCCTGACCGGCGACGCGGACCTGGAAGTGCGCTACTCCCACCCGCAATGGATCATCCGGGCTCTGCGTGACGTGCTCGGCCCCGCGGAGTTGCCCGGCTTGCTGGCCGCGGACAACCGGGCTCCCCGGGTGACGCTGGCGGCCCGTCCGGCCCGCATGGACCGGGCGGACCTGCCCGGGGAACCGACCCCGTGGTCACCGTGGGGCGTCCACCTGGAACGCACCGACCCCGGGACGTTGCCGCAGGTCAGGGACGGGCGCGCGGGCGTACAGGATCTCGGCAGCCAGTTGATGGTCCTGGCCCTGTCCAGGGCGCAGGTCGACGGCCCGGACGAGCACTGGCTGGACATGTGCGCGGGCCCCGGCGGCAAGGCCGGTCTGCTGGCCGACCTGCTGCCGGCAGGCGGCAACCTGGTCGCGGTCGAGCAGCACGAGCACCGGGCGCGGCTGGTCAGAGCCGCGCTGCGGGGAACCCCGGGGCAGGTCCGGGTCGAGGTGGGTGATGCCGCCGAGGTGGCTGGCACGTACTCGCGGGTCCTGCTCGACGCCCCGTGTTCCGGGCTCGGGGTGTTGCGCCGGCGTCCCGAGTCCAGGTGGCGCCGGCAGCCCTCCGACATCCCCGGACTGGCCGCTGTGCAGCGACGACTGCTCACCCATGCGCTGGACGTCTGCCGACCCGGCGGGGTGGTTGCCTACGTGACCTGCTCACCGCACCTCGCCGAGACCGACCTGGTCGTCGAGGACGTGCTGCGTGCCCGCGACGACACGATCCAGGAGGACGCCGGCGCCTTGCTACCGGAGGTTCCCGAGAGCGCCGATGGGCAGACTGTCCGGCTGTGGCCCCACCGCCATGACACTGACGGGATGTATCTCGCGCTGCTGCGCCGCCGGTAGCTGCCCGGTGGTCCTGGTTCCCTTCGGGTTCAGTTTCTTCGGTGGTGTTTGGGGTGGCTGGTTCGGGTGGTGCCGAGGGGTGCGGTGATGGTGATGTCGAGGGCGTAGGTGGAGCGGGTGGTGATTTTCCAGTTTCCGAAGGTTTTCTGGCGGTGGTGCCATCTGCAGAGGCAGGCGAGTTCGTCGGGGTTGGTGTGTCCGGTGATGCGGTAGGGGGTGACGTGGTCGGTG
>DAOMFH010000031.1:2680-13410 GCA_035429705.1 Actinomycetota bacterium | reverse complement strand
AAGACCTGCTCTGGAACTGGTAGGTCGGGGCCCGGTCCCGGATGCGCTTCACGTACGCCTCGGTCTCCGGGAACGGCGGGACGCCCTGGTAGCGGACCACCTGGCTCCAGCCGGCGTTGTAGGCGGCCAATGCCAGGTCGATCGGATCGCCGTCGATGTCGGAGGTTTTCGCCTCGTAGATCAGGAAGCACATCAGCCGCGCCTGCGCGTCGATCGCCTCCCGCGGGTTGTACGGGGAGGCCACCCCGTCACCGTCCAGATCCTGTCCCCACATCGCCCAGGTGTCGGGAATGAACTGCGCGATCCCCTCGGCGCCCGCCTTCGACACCGCCTTCGGGTTGAAGCCGGATTCCTGGTCGATCTGGGCCGCGAGCAGCTTGGGGGTCAGTTCCGGGCACTCCCGGGCGGCATCCTTGATCATCGACCGGTACTGCTTCGGCACGACCCGCGGGCCGTCGCTCGAGCAGCCCGTCAGCACCAGTGCGACGGCGATCACCACGGCAGCAGGTCGCACTTCGCCATGGTAGGCGGTGACCTCACCGGCCCCCGATGTCACGGCGGTGGTAGGCGACGTCGGCGAGGACCACCAGCAGGGCGGCAGCCCCCAGCAGCAACCACAGCATCGGCACGTCCAGGCCGTTGACCAATGGGTTGTCGCCCAGCGCCCAGTGGAAGGGTGAGACCTTCTGCCAGGGTTCCAGCCAGTCGGCCATCGGGGCCAGGGCGTTGAGCAGGAAACTGCCGAGCGCGAGGCCCACCGCGGTGCCGAGCGCCAGCGCCCGCTTCCCAGTGGCCGATGCGACGAACAGGCAGACGGCGCCGAAGAACAGGGCCAGCAGGAAGGTCATGGTCATCCCGGCGGCCAGGGCGCCCGCGGAGATGTCCAGATCCACCAGCGGGGCGCCCACCGCGATGGTGACGAACGTCGCCAGCGCCACCAGGGCGACTGCGAGCACCGTGGCGATGACCTTGGCCGCCATGACCCGGCCGCGGCTGACCGGCAGGGACAGCAGCAGGTCGGCGGTGCCGCGCTCCTCCTCCCCGGCAGTGGCCGCGGCTGCGCCGCTGACGGCGACCGCGATGAGCACCAGCGGGACCATCATGGAGAACATCTCTGCGTTGAGGAAGCCGGCGCCGGTCGTGTAGGCGTCGAGGTTGAAAGCCTGGCGGAACGCCTCGGGCCACTGGTTGACGAACTCCTGCATGCTGGCCGACGACTTCGCCACCGATGGGTAGACGGCCAATTGCACGATCGCGATCAGGACCAGGCCCAACCCCCAGCCGAACGTCGAGCGCCAGCGCTCCCGCAACGTGCGCAGCGTCAGCGTCAGCACCTGGGGAACGGCCCGGGGCACGGTACGGACGGTCAGCGTGGCCATCACCGCCCACCTCCAGACACGTATCCGAGGAAGGCGTCCTCGAGGTCAGGGTCGTGGGTGTGCACGTCGATCAGGCCGTGGTCCACGGACAGCTTGAGCAGCGGCCCGGCCGGGCCGGCGACCCAGCAACTGGCGGTGTTCGCGCGGACCTCGACCTTCTGCACGCCCGGCGCACCGGCCAGTTCGGCCGGCGGCGCAGCGGGGAAGTCGAGCTCGATGCGACGGGCGGCCCGCTCGCGCAACTGGTCGACGCTGTCCACCACGGCCAGGCGTCCGTCCACCACGATTCCCACCCGGTCGGCCATCAGCTCCACCTCGGCCAGCACGTGCGAGGACAGGAACACGGTCGCGCCGGAATCGACCGTTTCGCGCACCAGGTGCTGGAACTCCTGCTGCACCAGTGGATCCAGGCCGCTGGTCGGCTCGTCGAGCACGAGCAACTGCGGCGCGTGCATGAACGCCTGGATCACGCCCACCTTCTGGCGGTTGCCGCGGGACAAGTCCTTGACCCGCCGGCCGAGATCGAGCTGCATCCGCTCGGCCAGGGCCTCGTACCGCTGGCGTGGCACCCCGCCGCGCATCCGGGCGAGGAACTCCAGCAGGTCCCGTGACTGCATGCGGTCGTACAACGCGAGGTCACCGGGCAGGTAGCCGAGTTGTGCGCGCAGCCGCGTGGAGTCGTCGACGATGTCCAACCCCAGGGCCCGCCCGGAGCCCCGCGTGGGACGCAGCAGACCGAGGACCATCCGGATCGTGGTGGTCTTGCCGGCACCGTTGGGCCCGAGGAAGCCGAACACCTCACCGCGGTCGACCTCGAGGGTCAAGTCCTCGATCCCACGCTGGTTCCCGTAGAACTTCGTGAGGCCTTGCAGCTGCAGAACCGCGTCCCGGCTGGCCACAGTTCCAGGGTACGACCGTGGTGGACGGCGGCGCTCAGACCGGTGTGCGCTCGCGCCGGCGCCGCCGCTGTCGCCGGGAGTGCCGCACCGCCCAACGGCGGGCAGCCGGGGTGACGGCTTGTTCCATCCGGCTGACCCGCTTGTGCACGGCACGTTCCGTGCCCACCTCCACCAGCCGGGCGTGGCCGTGTTCCACCAGTTGTTCGTAGTAGCGCCCGGCGGCGAGTGGTACCCGCACGGCCAGGTCGAGGGCGCCGAGTACGGCGAAGACCGGATCGGGCAGGTCGGCGCTGCCCAGCCGGCGCTTCAGGTCCTCGATCACCTTTCTATGGTCGGACAACTCCGGGCGGCGGCGCGGTAGCCGGCGGGTCGTGTCGGCCGCCAGCACCGCCGCCGGTGAGTCACTCCACGTAGCCCGCGGCCTCCGTGCGGGCGGCATCGCGCGGCAGCAGGAAGGCGGCGACCAGTCCCAGGGCGATCAGGAAGCCGGCCACGAGGCCCACGGACTTCACCGCGGTCGCGAAGCCCTCGGACGCACCCTCGAACAGCAGTTGGCCGTTCGGCTGCTGCGGAAGGCCGACGACTGCGGTCCCAGCGCTCTGCTGCACGACCTCGGTCACCTGCTGGGCCGTCTGCTGGGTCACCCCACGATCGGTCAGGTCGGAGGTGATGTTCCCGAGTCCGGTGATCAGCACGGCTCCGAGTAGCGCGGTCCCGATCGCCGCGCCCACCTGGCGCGAGGTGGACTGGACGGCCGAGGCCATACCCGACTCCGCGACCGGCACCTCCGAGAGGATCACACCGGTCAACTGGGCGGTGGCGAAACCGACTCCGAGCCCGTAGATGAACAAGCCGGGTGCCATGACCCAGCCGGTCACGGTGGTGGACAGCACCAGGGCGATCCACAGCACGCCGATGACCTCCAGGCCCATGCCCAGGCGCAGCACCGGCACCGGCCCGATCCGCTTGGCCAGTCCGGCCCCCGCGCCGCTGGCGATGAACGATCCGGCGGCCAGCGCGAGCAGGATGACCCCGGTCTGCATTGCGTCGTAGCCGATGACCGACTGCAGGAACAACGGGAGGATGAACAGCAGCCCGAACTCGCCGAGGCTGACGATGGCGGCCACGGCGTTTCCCACTCCGAAGGTGCGGATGGAGAACAGGTCGAGGTCCACCATGACGACTTTGCCGGCCGCCTTGCGGCGAGCCTCCACCCACACGAACCCGGCCAGCAGCACGACGGCCAGCAGCAGGGCGACCCCGGGTGCGGAGATGTTGTCGAACGGCCACTGCCAGCCGCCGATGCTGAACTGCCGCTTCGGGGTGATCCAGCCGTAGTTCTGGCCCTCGATGAGCCCGAACACCAGCGCCGCGAAGCCGAGGGTGCCCAGGGCCGTCCCGAGCGGGTCGATGCCGCGCTGGTCGACGGTGTCCCGGGTCTCCGGGACCAGCAGCATGACCCCGATCACGACCACGATGGCGATGGGCACGTTGATCAGGAAGGCCCAGTGCCAGGAGGCGTAGGTGGTAAGCCACCCGCCCACGAGCGGGCCGAGCGCGGCCATTCCGCCGATCGTGGCGCCCCAGACTGCGAAAGCGACAGCCCGGTCCTTGCCGCGGTACACGGCGTTGAGCACGGACAGCGAGGCCGGCAGGATCATCGCCGCGCCGAACCCCTGCAGGGCCCGCGCACCGATGAGTTCGTACGACGCCTCCGACATGGCCACCAGCAGGCTCGCCACGGCGAACACGCTCACGCCACCGACGAACATGAGCCGCCGCCCGAAGATGTCGGACAGCCTGCCCGACAGCAGCAGCAGGGAGGCGAAGACCAGCGAGTAGATGGCGTTGACCCACTCGGCGTCGGTGGTGGTCAGGTGCAGGTCCTCGACCATCGTCGGGATGGCGACGTTGACCACTGTCGCGTCGAGGATGATCATGGCCACCCCGAGCGACAGGAACAGCAGTGCCACCCAGCGGCGGCGGCCGGTCAGTGCCGGCGGGGTGATGGTGTCGGTTGTCATGGTCAGTTCCTTCCGCCGGTCGTGAGTCGGCTGTCATGGTCGGTGGGGCCCGGATCGGAGCCGAGGTAGCGACCCAGTTCAAAGGGGTCCTCCTCAACGTCCGGGTGGGGAACGGTGTAGATGCCGGTCCGCAGGATCTCCAGGATTGTGCTGTACATGCGTTGCAGGCCGTCGGCGGTCAGCACGTCGGCGCCGGTCGCGCGCTCGATGGCCCCGCTGAACAGCAGGGGCCCCAGGCGCAGCATCACGAGCAGGGCGGCACGCATGTCGGGGTCCGCAGTGGGCCGGATGTCACCACGCTCCGTGCGGGCGGCCAGGCCTTCCTTGGTCATTTCGATGACCTGGGCGACCATCGTGTTGGCCCACGCCGAGTCCTCGCTGGCCTGCCGCATCAGGTAGCGCAGCAGGGTCATGGCCTCGTCGGTGATCATGTGCTCGCGCGTCTGTGACTGGCCGGCCCGGCCCGCGGTCCGCTGGAAGAAGGCGAAGACGTGGCCGTCGCAGGCTTCGCGCAGGCCGTCCTTGGAGCCGAAGTGGTGCAGGATCAGCGCGGGCGAGACCCCGGCGTCAGATGCGATCGTGCGCACGGAAGTGGCCGCGAAGCCGTCGGTGCCGAAGCGGGCCAGTGCCGCGTCCCGGATGCGGGCGGGCGTCGAGAGATCGGAGTCTGAACGCATGTTTAGTAGACTAAACGAATGTTCAGTGATCGCGCAAGGGGTGGGTGCGTTCAGGCCCCCGACGGTCGGCAATTCATCGCCTGTCCCGGTGGCGCGTGCCAGAGTGTTTCGCATGCGGATCGCGGTGGCCGGCAGCAGCGGCCTGATCGGCTCGCAGGTGTGTCGCCGGGCGGCAGCCGCCGGGCACGAGGTGGTGGGGCTCAGCCGCACTGACGGTGTGGACCTGCTCGATGCCGCAGCCGTGGCCGACGCCTTGACCGGGGCGGAGGCTGTGGTGGACGTCTCCCGCCCGGCCGCGATGGATCTGGCCCCCGCGCGCGAGTTCTTCACCACGGTCGCGCGTAATCTCGCCGCGGCTGGGACCCGGGCCGGTGTGCGCCGCAGCGTGGTGCTGTCGATCGTGGGCGTGGAGCGCGGGCAGGACTACGACTGGTACGTCGCCACGCTGGCCCACGAACGGGCGACCCGGGAACTGGCGCCGGGCGCCTGCGTGCTGCGGAGCACCCAGTTCCACGAGTTCCCCGGCCAGGTGCTGCAACGCGCGCTGGCCGCCGGCGGGAACACCGGGACAGTGGAGATCATGGACGTGCCGATCCAGCCGGTCGACTCCGCCGAGGTGGCCAGGGCCCTGCTCGCCCTGGCGACCAGCCCTGCTGCCGTCGACCAGGAACTGGCCGGCCCACGGGTGGAACGCCTGGTCGGTCTGGTCGCCGATCTGGTCGCTCACGACGGACTCGCCTTGGAGGTGCGGCCCGGCCCGGCGCCGGCGAGCATGGCAGCGGGATCGATGCTGCCCGGTGCGAGTGCGACCACAGCGGGCATGGACTGGCACACCTGGCTGGCGCGGGCCGGCCACCCGGGCTGAGATCGAGTCGTCGACCCGGCCCGGGTACGGCGCGGCGTGCGTGCGAGGATGTGGCCGACAACTGAATATCTCGTTCGACGTGGGGGAAACCGGTGGAATTCCGGTGCTGTCCCGCAGCGGTAAGCAGGTGATCTGCAAGCCCGAATGCCCACTTCGAATGCGAGCGAATCCTTCCGTCGTGGTCTGCGGGGGCGTCGTTGTTCACAGACGAGGCGTGCCCTTCGGATCGCTCCCAAGAAAGGCACATCGATGCGTCGTCTGTTGGCGGTGGCTCTCACCGCCGGTTTCTCTCTGTCCCTCGCCACCGGGGTCATCCCGGCGGCTGCTGACAGCACAACACCGCCCATGACCGGGTACGCCTGCGACCCCGGGCAGGGCGTGACCGTCGCGGTCGACTTCACCGATCGGGCGGACAAGTACCAGATCGGGTGCGCCAAGGGCGGGCAGGCCTCGATCGCCGCCGCGCTCACGGCCGCGGGCTTCACCTTCAGCCACATGCCCCCCGGACAGTTCGGCCGGTTCCTGTGCTCGATCGATGGGGTCTACGCGTACGACGGGGCGAGCGACCAGGACTGCTTCAGCGGCGCCAGCTGGAGTTCCTACATCTCGACCGCGGACGGCAATCCGGACGGTGCTCCCGGCCAGCAGTGGACGTTCGCCAACTACGGCATCGACAGTCCGGCGGTTCCGGTGGACGTGCAGCTGCTGTTCCAGGTCAACCCGCAGTGGCCCGCCCCGGCCCGCACGCCTGTGTACACCCTGTCCGAGGTGAAAGCGCACACGGCCCCCACGCCGACGCCCACTCCTACGCCGACTCCCACCCCGACCCCGACTCCGACGCCGACCCCGACGCAGCGGAAGGCCCAGAAGCCGGTGGACGCCAAGGGGAAGCCCCCGACGCGGATCCGCACCCGTGGCACCACGGTCATCACCGGGCACAACGCCCGCACGAATGCGGGCCAGTTGGTCAGCACCCGGGTGCGCTGCACCTCGAGCCGGCCGGCCGCAACCGGTGAGGTCCGCTACTGCACGGTCGTGCGCGGGACGCAGGGCAAGGTGGCACTGCGCACCTATGGCCGGCCCGGTGTCAAGGTCGTCGTGGTGCAGTCCGCCCCGGCCACCGCGACGTTCAAGGCCTACGCGAAGCGCACCGTCTACATCGACGGGGCCAAGAAGTAGCAGGGCGCGCTCAGCCGTCGGCTTCCTGGGTGGGCAGGCCGGCGGCTGGGTCGTATCCGGGTGTTCCCGGGCGGACGAAGCCGGACATCGACCACGGACGCAGCCGTGCATCGTGAGACACTGGCCGTACAACTGGATATCTCGTTTGGGGCGGGGGAAACCGGTGGAATTCCGGTGCTGTCCCGCAGCGGTGTGCAGATGACCTGCGAGCCCGAATGCCCACCCCAAGCGTGAGCGACTCCTTCCGTCGTGGTCTGCGGGGGCCGCGTCGTCGAGATGCTCGGCGATGTGCGCCCTTCCGATCGCTCACCAGAAAGGCACCATCTTGCGTCGGCTGATCGCGGTCATCCCGGCCGCTGCTTTCGCCCTCTCCGTCTCGTCCGCGAGCCTGCCCGCCGCGGCTGACTCGTCGGCTGCGACCGCCGCACGAGCAGCGGCTGGGCCCACCCAGTCGGTTGCTGCCCGGGCAGCCGCCGCCTGGATCGGCCACCAGCTCGCCGCCGGCGGTGATGTTCTGGGCTCGCCCACCGATTGGGGCATGACCCAGGACGCGGTGTTCGCCCTGGCTGCCACCGGCTACGGAGGCGATCAGATCGCGAAGACGTCCGGGCGCATCTTCTCCTCGGGAACCGAATACATCGGAACCAGCAAGCAGGCGTCGAAGAACTGGGCCCGGATCGCCAAGACCGCCCTGGCGCTGCAGGTGGCGGGCCGGGACGCCACCGCCTTCCCAACCTCGGAGGGTGCCCGCGACCTCCTGCAAGAGGTGCGCGCTGCCCGCAACCCGGACGGCAGCTTCGGGACCTCCGATTTCGCGTTCGTGCACAGCCTGGCGGTGATCACCCTGGCCCGTACCCCGGGTGGCGTTCCGGCCGAGTCGGTTCGGTGGCTGCAGAACCAGCAGTGCACCGCCGCGTCGAGTCCGGACTTCGGGGGATACGGGACAGGGGGCTGCACCGCGGTCGACGGCGATGCGACAGCGCTGACCATCCAGGCCCTGCGTGCCGCCGGGGTCTCCTCGGCGGACGCCTCGGTGGCCGACGCGGCCACATGGTTGACCAAGCACCAGAACAAGGCCAGCGGGGGCTTCCCCTCGAGTTCGGGCGCCCTGAACACGAACACCACGGGTCTGGCCGGGCAGGCATTGCGCGAACTGGGTCGCACGAGCGCCACTGCGGCCGGGGCGCGGTTCATCGAGGGTCTGCAGGTGCAGTGCACGTCGCTGAAGGGTTCGGCGTTCACAGCCGCGGACGTCGGGGCGATCGCCTTCGACCGGACTGCCTGGGCCGACTCGCGGGCGTACGGGATCGGCACGACCAGCGGCCAGTGGCTGCGCGCCAGCACCCAGGCCGTGCTGGGCCTGACCGGATCCCGATTGGACCAGTTGTCCGTGACCGGCGCCCGGGCGTCCCTGCCGAGGACCGGGTGTTCTGCCGGCAAGCCCGCCCCCCGCGTCACGGCATCCGCGACCGCGAACATGTCGAAACTCGCGGTGAAGGTGACGCCCAAGCGGCCGACGGGCAAGTGGACGGTGCGCGTGCAGAAGAAGACCCGCAGTGCCTGGCAGACGGTCAAACCCGACTACCGGATCAAGGGCGGCTCCGCGGTCCTGACCGTGAATCTGCCCAAGGGGCAGTACCGGGCCAAGGTCCTGGCGAAGAACGGCTACCGCCCGGCGATCTCGCAGACCGTGAGATTGGCGCGGTAAGGCAGTGACATCACGATGAGGGCGAAACTGGCCGCCGGGGCCGTCGTGTCAGTGTTGGGTGTCGCGATCGCCGCGCCGCCCGCCGGTGCGACCGTCCCGATGACCAGTTCCCGGGAGGGCGTCTGCACCACTGCCGACACCACCGGGGTCACGCTGGTCATCGACTACCAGCAGCTGGGCGGTGGGATCGCCACGTACTGCGTGACGGGACTCACGGCGGCGCAGACCGGCTGGGACGTGCTCAAGGCCGCCGGTGTGACAGTCGCAGGCACGGTGCACGACGGCCAGTCGTTCGCCTGCCGGCTCAACGGCCGCCCGGGCCCCGGGCAGACCATCCCCGTCACCGGCGAACCGGGCTACACCGAGAAGTGTGTGGACACGCCCCCGCAGAGCGCGTACTGGTCCTACTGGTGGGCACGGCCGGGTGGGCAGTGGACGTACTCCCAGGTGGGGGCGATGTCGCGCAGAGTCGTGCTGGGAGGCTTCGAGGGCTGGTCGTTCGCCCTCAATGCGACCCCGAGCACGCTGCCACCCCCGCGGCAGAAGCCGGTGCGGGTTCCCGCACCGACGGCGACCCCGAAGCGGCCACGTCCCAGCACACCGTCCCCCCAGCCGCCGGGCGACGCTGGGACGACCGCGACCCCCCGCCAGCCCAGCCGGACCCCCACCCCATCCACATCCGGGCAGCCGTCGCCGGCCGCCTCCAGCAGTCAACCGGGGCCGGCCCAGCCGAGTCAGGTGGTCGACATGTCGCTGCCGGAGGCGCCGCCGCCGTCCAAGAGCAACACCGCCGCGACCGTGCTGGCCCTGCTGGCCCTGGTCGGGCTGGTGCTGGCCGCGGCGGGGATCGTGGTGCGCCGCCGGCGGGCTGCCCGCGACTCGTTCGGCCCCACCCGGAACGGCCAATGGGGGCGCTAGGGCAACTGGGTGCTCGTGCCCTGCCCCGGGCTCTGCATCCGGCCGCCTGGTGGGGCTGGGCGCTCGGCCTGGCCACGGCCGCGGCCCGCACCACCAACCCGATCCTGCTCGGCCTGATCATCGCTGTGGCCGCGCTGGTGGTGGCGGCCCGGCGCACCGAGGCCCCGTGGGCACTGGCGTTCCGCATGTACCTGACGGTGGCGGCCTTCGTCGTGGTCATGCGGGTGGGGTTCCGGGTGATCTTCAACGGCAACGGCAGCACCGTCCTGTTCACCCTGCCGACGATCCACCTGCCGGCCGCGGCCGCCGGGGTCCAGTTGCTGGGCCCGGTCTCCCTCGAGGCCTTGCTGGCGGCGTTCTACGAAGGACTGCGGCTGGCCACCATGATCGTCTGCATCGGAGCGGCCAACGCGCTGGCCAACCCCAAACGGCTGCTGGCCGCCGTGCCGGGTGCGCTGTACGAGATCGGCACGGTCGTCGCGGTGGCGCTGTCGGTGTTCCCGCAACTTGCCGAGTCGGTGCAGCGGATCAAGCGGGCACGGATGCTGCGTGCCTCGGCTGAGACCCGCAGAGGCTGGCTGCGAGAGGTGATCATGCCGACCGTGGCCGACGCGCTGGACCGCTCCCTGCTGCTGGCCGCCGCGATGGACTCGCGCGGCTACGGCCGCCAGCGGCACATCCCGCTGGCACAACGCCGGGTCAACTCGGCCGCCCTGGTGATCGCCTTGCTCGCGTTGAGCGTCGGGGTCTACTCGGTGCTGGACTCCACCACCCCGTGGTACCTGGGCCTGCCGCTGCTCGGCGCCGGGATGCTGCTGGGGGCCACGGTCCTGCGGTTCTCCGGGCGCCGCGCCATCCGCACCCGGTATCGCCCCGATCCCTGGCGCCTGCCTGAATCGTTGGTGCTCGCCGCCGGTGCGCTGGCGGCGCTGGGGATCACACTGGTCGGGCTCACCCAGCCGTACGTCGCCTTTCCGTCAGTGGCGCCGCTGGTATGGCCCGCGGTGTCCGCCCTCGCGCTGGTGAGCATCCTGGTGGCCGCGCTGCCCGCTGTCGTGGCACCCCTGCCGCCCGACATGGC
>DAOMFH010000031.1:0-2580 GCA_035429705.1 Actinomycetota bacterium | reverse complement strand
GACGGTGTCTCCGTGTGGTACCCGGGCTCACCCGACCCGGTGCTGCGCGGGGTCGACCTGCACATGCCCGAGGGCGAGTTCGTCCTCGTCAGCGGGCCAACCGGGGTCGGCAAGTCGACCCTGCTCGGCACGATGAACGGTCTGGTCCCGCACTTCACCGGCGGCACGCTGGCCGGCCGGGTGCAGGTGGGGGGTCTGGACACCCGCACCCATCCGCCCCGCGAGTTGGCGCATGTCGTCGGGGTGGTCGGGCAGGATCCGCAGGCCGGTTTCGTCACCGACACCGTGGAGGAGGAACTCGCCTACGGCATGGAACAGCTCGGGGTGCCGCCGGGTGTTATGCGCACCCGGGTGGAGGAGACCCTCGACCTGCTGTCCATCGCGCCGCTGCGCAACCGCGCGCTGCGCACCCTGTCGGGCGGGCAGCAGCAGCGGGTGGCCATCGGTTCGGTGCTGGCGGCCGGGGCCCGCGCACTCGTGCTCGACGAGCCGACCTCCGCACTCGACCCGACGTCGGCCGAGGAGGTGCTGGCCGCCCTATTGCGATTGGTCCACGACATCGGGGTCACGGTCGTGGTGGCCGAACACCGGCTCGAGCGGGTCGCCGAGTACGCCGACCGGATGGTGGTGCTGCGCCCCGGCGGCGAGGTCGTGGGCGGCACCCCCACCGAGATGATGGCGACCAGCCCGATCGTCCCGCCCGTCGTGGAACTCGGCCGGCTCATGGGCTGGCAGCCGCTGCCGCTGTCGGTGCGCGACGCCCGCCGCTGCGCACCGCCGCTGCGCGCATCACTGGCCGGCCTGGACGCGCAGCGCTTCGACCGGCTGCCCGCCGCACCGGGGCACTCCGACCTGCAGACCGCCGAGGCGACTGCCGAGGATCTGGTCGCTTCGGGCATGACCGTCGTCTTCGGGCGCACAGTCGCGGTCCGCGATGTCGACCTGACGCTCAGCGCTGGCCAGATCTGCGTGCTGATGGGCCGCAACGGCTCGGGCAAGTCCAGTCTGCTGTGGGCGCTGACCGGCGTCGGACCCCGCCAGTCCGGGCGTTGGTCGGTGGGCGGGCAGGAACTCGGCAAGGCCGAGCCGGCGACCGTTCGCGACAAGATCAGGCTCGTGCCGCAGACCGCCTCGGACCTGCTCTACCTGGAAAGCGTCGGCGCCGAGTGCGCGATGGCCGACCGGACCAGTGGGCGTCCCGCCGGGACGTGCCGCGCGCTGCTCGACACGCTGGCCCCGGGCATCCCCGACGGCTCCCATCCCAGGGACCTGTCCGAGGGGCAGAAGTTGAGCCTGGTCCTGGCCGCGCAGTTGTGCAGCCAGCCGCCGGTCATCCTGCTCGACGAACCCACGCGGGGTCTGGACTACCCCGCGAAGCGCGCCCTGGCTCTGACGCTGACCGCGCTCGCCCGGGCCGGCCGGGCGATCTGCGTGGCCACGCACGACGCCGAGTTCGCCGCCACAGTCGCCGATCGGGTACTGGTCATGGCGACCGGGGAACTGATCGCCGACGGACCCGCGCACGAGGTGCTCACAGCGTCCAGTGCGCTGGCACCGCAGGTGAGCAAGGTGCTGACACCGGAGAAGTGGTTGACCGTCGCGCAGGTTCAGCGGGCACTGGACGGTGGCCGATGAGCCTGCCAGGCAGCGCACCGCGGCCGGTTCCGCTGGGCCGGCGCTCCGCACTGCTGCTCGCGCTGGTCAGCCTGGCCGGCCTGATGATCTTCTTCTGGCCGCTGCTGATACCGGTGAACCCGGCCTCGCAGGGGCATGCCACGGATTCCCCGTTCATCTTCATCATCATCCTGCCGGTGCTGGTGGCCATCGTGCTGGCGCAGTTGTCCGAAGGCGGGATGGACTCGAAGGCGTTGGCGATGCTCGGCGTGCTGTCCGCGCTCAACGCCGCACTGCGTCCGCTCGGCGCCGGGGTGAACGGGATCGAGACGGTGTTCTTCCTGCTGATCCTGGCCGGCTGGGTGTTCGGCCCCGGCTTCGGCTTCGTGCTGGGCTGCACGTCGATGTTCGCCTCGGCGCTGCTCACCGCGGGAGTGGGTCCCTGGCTGCCGTTCCAGATGCTGACCAGCGCCTGGATCGGGATGCTGGCGGGACTGTTGCCGCACAGCATCCGGGGCCGCCAGATCACTGGCCGCAAGGAGATAGCCTTGCTCGCCGCCTTCGGCGTCGTCGCAGCGTACCTGTTCGGATTCCTGATGAACATGTGGTTCTGGCCCTTCGTCACCGGCGCCGCGATGGGCGACGGATCGGGGCTGGCCTACATCCCGGGTGCGCCGATCCTGGAGAACCTGCACCGCTTCATCGTCTTCACCGTCATCACCTCGAGCCTCGGCTGGGACACCGGCCGGGCGATCACCAACGCGGCGGCGATCGTCCTTCTGGGCCCCTCGGTCCTGTTGCTGCTGCGGCGCGCGGTGCGCAGGGCGAACTTCACCGCGGAGGTGCGCTTCACCACCCCGGCGTGAGGTGGGTGTGGCTCTTCGGCTGTTGGGTGGTGCTTCCCGCTGGTCCGGCTTGGGGTCGCTCCGTGTTGCAGCGTTTCCCGGATGGCCGGTTGCCGCGCGG
>DAOMFH010000030.1:0-13427 GCA_035429705.1 Actinomycetota bacterium | reverse complement strand
GTTGTGGTCCGATCGGCACAGGTTGTCCCCAGGTCATCCGCCGGATCATCCACAGGTCAACTGCGGGACCGAGTCGCAGGCCGACAGATCAGAGGTTTGGAGAGCAGATGCACTGCCCGTTCTGCCGTGGTGACGACTCCCGGGTCGTCGACTCCAGGTTGGCCGACGACGGCGCGGCGGTGCGCCGCCGCCGCGAGTGCGCCCAGTGCCGCCGGCGGTTCACGACGATCGAGGTCGCCGCCCTGAACGTGGTCAAGCGCTCCGGTGTCGTGGAGCCCTTCCAGCGGGACAAGATCATCAGCGGCGTGCGCAAGGCGTGCCAGGGCCGGCCGGTCTCCGCGGATGCCTTGGCCGTTCTCGCACAGCAGGTCGAGGACACGCTGCGCGACTCCGGGTGTGCGGAGGTGCCCGCCCACGAGATCGGGCTGACGATCCTGGGCCCGCTGCGCGACCTCGACGAGGTGGCGTACCTGCGCTTCGCATCGGTGTACCGGGCGTTCGACTCGCTGGCCGACTTCGAGCAAGAGATCGCCCTGCTCAAGGCCAGCCGGCTGCCGACCAGGACCAAGCCACGCAGAACACGCATAGATATCACCGAAGGGCACAAAGCGGCCCTGACCACTGTTGTCCAGAAGGAGGACAAATGACCGACCAGTCCGCACGCAGGGTGCGCACAGCAGGCGCGAAAGGGGCTGAGATCACGGTGCAGACCGAGGGTTTGACCATTGATCGGCTGTTCACGACCCCGGGCGTGCATCCCTACGACGAGGTGGAGTGGGAGCGCCGGGACGTCGTCCAGACCAACTGGAAGACCGACGAGGTGGTATTCGAGCAGCGCGGGGTCGAGTTCCCGTCCTCCTGGTCGATCAACGCATCCACGATCGTGACCACCAAGTACTTCCGGGGCGCCTTGGGCACCGACCAGCGGGAGTGGAGTCTCAAGCAACTCATCGACCGCGTGGTGCTCACCTACGTGAGGTCGGGCAAGGAGAACGGCTACTTCGCGACCGAGGCCGATGCGGAGGTGTTCGAGCACGAACTGACCTGGATGCTGCTCAACCAGGTGTTCTCGTTCAACTCGCCGGTCTGGTTCAACGTGGGCACCACCGCGCCGCAGCAGGTCAGCGCGTGCTTCATCCTGTCCGTCGACGACACGATGGACTCGATCCTCAACTGGTACCGCGAGGAGGGCCTGATCTTCAAGGGCGGGTCCGGCGCGGGCCTCAACATCTCGCGGATCCGGTCGAGCAAGGAACTACTGCGTTCCTCGGGCGGAACGGCCTCCGGTCCGGTGTCGTTCATGCGGGGCGCGGACGCCTCGGCCGGGACCATCAAGTCCGGCGGCGCCACCCGGCGGGCGGCCAAGATGGTCGTGCTGGACGTGGACCACCCCGACATCGAGGAGTTCATCGACACGAAGGTGCGCGAGGAGGAGAAGATCCGGGTCCTGCGCGACGCCGGCTTCGACATGGACCTCGGCGGCAAGGACATCAACAGCGTCCAGTACCAGAACGCCAACAACTCCGTGCGAGTCTCCGATGAGTTCATGCGTGCGGTGGAGAACTCCGACGAGTTCGGGTTGCGCGCCCGGACCACCGGCGAGGTCATCGAGAACGTCGACGCGAAGAAACTGTTCCGCTCGATGGCCGAGGCGGCCTGGGCCTGCGCGGACCCGGGCATGCAGTACGACGACACGATCAACGACTGGCACACGAACCCGGAGACCGGCCGGATCACCGCCTCCAACCCGTGCTCGGAGTACATGTCCCTGGACAACAGTTCCTGCAACCTGGCCTCGCTCAACCTGCTGAAGTTCCTGCAGGACGACGGATCCTTCGATGCGGAAAGGTTCAGCAAGGCCGTGCAGTTGATCATCACGGCAATGGACATCTCTATCTGTTTCGCGGACTTCCCGACCGAGGCGATCGGCGACACGACACGCGACTACCGGCAGTTGGGCATCGGCTACGCGAACCTCGGGGCGCTGCTGATGGCCTGCGGGCTCGCCTACGACTCCGAGCCCGGACGTGCCCTGGCTGCTTCGATCACCAGCCTGATGACCGGCGCGGCCTACAAGCGGTCGGCGGAACTGGCCGGGGTGGTCGGGCCGTACAAGGGGTACGCGCGCAATGCCGCCGCTCACGCGAAGGTGATGCGCAAGCATGCCGCGGCCACCGACAGTGTCCGCTCGATCTCGCCGCTGGACGGCGATGTTGTGCAGTTGGCCTCGCGGGTGTGGGACGAGGGGAACGTGATCGGGGCCAAGAACGGCTGGCGCAACGCCCAGGCCAGTGTGCTGGCCCCGACCGGGACCATCGGCTTCATGATGGACTGCGACACCACCGGCATCGAGCCGGACTTCTCGCTGGTCAAGTTCAAGAAACTCGTTGGCGGCGGGTCGATGCAGATCGTCAACCAGACGATCCCGCGGGCGCTGCAGAAACTGGGCTACGCGCAGGAGACCATCGAGGCGATCGTGGAGTACATCGCCGCGCATGGCCACGTGGTGGATGCCCCGGGCCTCAAGCCGGAGCACTACCCGGTCTTCGACTGCGCCATGGGCGAACGGCCGATCAGCCCGATGGGTCACGTCCGGATGATGGCGGCCGTGCAGCCGTTCCTGTCCGGAGCCATCTCGAAGACCGTGAACATGCCGGAGTCGGCGACGGTCGAGGAAGTCGAGGAGATCTACTTCCAGGGTTGGAAGATGGGCCTGAAGGCACTGGCCATCTACCGCGACAACTGCAAGGTCGGCCAGCCGTTGTCGGATGGCAAGGCGGACAAGAAGGCGGCACCGGCCGAGGTCGTCGTCGACCACCGGCCGATCCGCAAGCGGCTGCCGAAGAAGCGCCCGAGCCAGACGATCTCCTTCAGCGTGGGTGGAGCCGAGGGTTACATGACGGCTGGCTCCTACCCGGACGACGGCCTCGGAGAGGTCTTCCTGAAACTGGGCAAGCAGGGCTCGACGCTGGCCGGGGTGATGGACGCGTTCTCGATCGGGATCTCCATCGCGCTGCAGTACGGGGTGCCGCTGGAGGCCTACGTCTCGAAGTTCGTGAACATGCGCTTCGAGCCGTCGGGCATGACCGATGACCCGGACGTCCGGATGGCGCAGTCGATGATGGACTACATCTTCCGGCGGCTGGCGCTGGACTACCTGCCGTACGAGAAACGGGCGGCGCTGGGAATCTTCACCGCGCAGGAGCGGGCCGGTCAGCTCGACGAGTCCAGTGGCCACGCGGCGGAGTCGCCCACGGCGGCGGACACCGTCGACGAGGACCTCAGCGCGGGCACACCCGAGCACGGGGTGGGTGTGGCCAGTGTGCCCAGTTCGGTGCACTCCTCAGCTGAACTGCTGGAGGCGATCACCGGCAAGACAGCCGACGCGCCGCTGTGCATGACGTGCGGGATCAAGATGCGCCCGGCCGGTTCCTGCTACGTGTGCGAAGGCTGCGGGTCGACCAGCGGCTGCAGCTGAGTGCCGAATGACACGCATTTGAGAGCAGAATGACGTGCATTTGAGATTGGCGTGACACGTAGTTGAGAATGCCCTGCAACACGGGAAGACCCCCAACACTCGCTCGTTGGGGGTCTTCCCGTGTATTCGAACTATGGAGGCGCTGATGACTAGCGTAGATTGGCATCGCTAGTTCGCGATAGAGGAGGTGCGGACATGGTGAAGGTCAAGCGAGAGCAGGCTGATCGTGAAGCGCTTGCAACCCGGCTGTCGTCGCTCGCGGTACGCGTGGGTCTTACCCCAGATCAACTTGTTGAGGCGCTGGAAGGGTTGGCGGGATCGTTGCCACGGCCCGACGAAGACCACCCCACGGGAGATTCCTTGAGCGTGCAGGAGGAGGTGGCATATCGCAGCGTCGGCGGTCTGCGGGGACGGATGCCTGCCTTGCCTGACAGGGCCTCCACCCTGACTTTTCGCAAGGGTCTTCGTCTGGCGGCGGAGGGTCTCACTGTTGATCAGGCCGCGCAACTGTTGCGGGTTTCGCCGGGCAGGGTGCGCCAACGTATCAGTGACCGGACTCTGCGTGCGGTGAAACGTGGCGGCGCATGGCACGTGCTGGCCTGCCAGTTCACCGACAGCGGGGAGGTGCTCGGAGTGGGAGAAGTAGTCTCCCTACTCCCCAAGGATGCGCCCGCAGTTGCGGTGGATCGTTTCTTGACTGAACAGAACCCCGATCTTGTGGTTGAAGGCCGGATTGTCAGCCCGATCGACTGGCTGCTGATGGGTGGCGACGTGGAGACTGTGGCTAGCATTGCCGCCAACGTGGCGATTCTGCCGTGACGGAGTTGGTGCCCCCTCCGCCAGATGCGAACAACCTCCCCGAAATCTCCGACGGAGACGTCAAGCGCGTGTCAGCCCTTCTGGGGCGCATCTACCGCACACAGGGTCCGTTTCCATCCCGCTGGGATGAGTTTCGCTCGTTCGGCCCCACGAACGGACGTTTCGACCCGCACCCTCTTCCGCAAGGCTTTCACGAGACGTGCACAGTGTTCTACGCGTCCATACATGTCACGGGGGGATCGGAAACATCTCCTCCGCTGCTCGAAACCTGTGTTGCCGAGGCTTTCCAGGACGGGAGAGTCATCGAATTGTCCAGGGGTAACCCTTGGTTCACCGTCATCCAGGTGACGCGACCGGTGGAACTCCTTGATCTTGACGGATCATCGTGGATCACCAGAGCGGGTGGCAACGCAGCCATCTCCTCAGGTTCCCGCCAGAGGTCTCGCGAGTGGGCACAAGCAATTCACCGGCGCTTTGGTAACCGTATCGATGGGCTGCTCTACCCGTCGGCGGTACTGCCGATGTCGTTGAATGTCGCCCTATGGTCCGGCGCAGCCTCTGCATTTCCTGCTCACCCCATGCTGAACCGACCACTCAATGATCCCGCGTTCCGCGCGGACCTGGAACAACACGCCATCGACATTGGATACGACCTTGTGCTGCAATCAAGCGACTGACGCCAACCGGGTTCGCCGCTGGGGGAATCCAGGACCCTCATTTGGAAGTCATTCTGCAGCTGAGTATCCAATCACAGCGACAGGAGACAGGCATAAGAGAACGGTGTGACAGCGGTTTGAGAATGCTCTGCGATGCACGGCGAAGGCCCCAACAAGCGGCGCTGGGGGCCTTCCCGTGAGTCGGCCAGGCGTGCCTCCCCGGCGGGCGGCTTGGTTGACCTGCGGCGACGGCGGCCGGGTTCGGCGTCGTTCTGCGGGCGAAGTCACCCATGCCGGTTGCACCCCGTTGGTCGCAGACGGGCGGTGACGAGTCGATTCGGATGCCGGTTCAGCCCGGCGCCGAAGCTGTCCGACCACTCGGGGCGGCACGGGTGGCCAGCCAGGAACCGGCCAGGACGAGCGGGAAACCGAACAGCATCCCGGTGGTGAGCGGCTCGTCCAGGACGAGCAGCCCCAGCACCAGGGCCACGGCCGGATTGATGAACGTGATCACAACGGCCCGCACGGGTCCGGCTGCCGCGATGAGCCGGAAGAAGAGGATGAATGCCAGGGCCGTGCAGATGAATCCGAGGACCAGCAGCGAAACCCAGGTTGCTGCTCGCAGGGGCGGTGCCGTCCAGAGGTCGGCCATCCCTACCGGTGCGTATGCGACGGTGACGATCAGCAGCGACACCGTGATGGTTCCCAGCGCCGGGGCGGGATTTCGCTGGCGGTCCACCAGGATCGGGGCGATCGCGTAGCACGCGGCGACGGTCAGCATCTCGATGATGCTGACCACATCGAGATGTCCGCTGCCGGCATCCAGGCCGACCAGGGTGGCGACTCCGATGACTCCCAGAGCCATTCCGGCCAGGCGGATCGGTGCCATGTTGCCGCGATCGCCCAGCATCGCGGTCACGACCGCCCCGATGATCGGCACGGCTGCCAGCAGCAGACCCGCCAGGGCGCTGGAGATGCGCATCTCGGCGTGACCCAGCAACAGCCAGGGGATGCCCATCTCGAGCACGGCGAAGGTGGCCGCAGGCTTCCAGTGGCGCAGTGCTGTCAGCAGGGCGCCGCCGCGCATGGCCAACGGAAGCAGGATCGCCAGGGCCAGTGCGGTCCGGCCGAAGACCAGCGCCGCGGGGCTGATCTGTTCGACGGCGATCTTGATGAACAGGTACGGCAGACCCCAGATGACCGACATCGCCGCGAAAAGGACCCATGCCTGCCGGGACATGTGGTCCACGTGATGCGTGCGCGCACCGTCCGGGGGGGCTGCTGACGGCTCTGCCGAGGATGACGGTGGCTCTGGGGTCTGAGCCATGTCGGCATTCTAGGGTGAGCGTCGCCAGGTGCGAACGATCGTGCCGGACCAACTCGTCGGAGTGTTCGTGGGGCATCCCCCCGTGGGGGACATCTGACCTGGCACAGTTGTCTGGTGACCTACCAGGTGATCATCGAGGCAGTCCGTGGACGGACAACCACTGCGACCGCGGGAGTGGTCCGATGAGCCCGTTCCTGCAGCCCGGCGAGGTCCTGCTGCATATCGGGCCACCCAAGACCGGAACAACCGCGCTGCAGCACGCGATGGCGCAGGCCCGGCCCGCGATGAAGTCGCAGGGGGTTCTGTATCCGGGTGGGAAGAAGCCCTCCCACTGGACCCCGTCCTGCTCCGCCCTGGGCATCGCGACCACCGCTCATCCCGCGGATCCACCGGTGCCGCCGGAGGTGTGGCAGCAGTTCACCGCCCGGGTGGCCCGCCGCAAGGATCGCGCGGTGGTGTCCAGTGAGCAGTTCGCCGATGCCGGACCGGAACTCGCGGCGAAGATAGTCGACGACCTGGGCGGACCGCAGAAGGTCCGTGTCCTGCTGACGCTGCGCCCACTGGCGCTGATCCTGCCGAGTTCCTGGCAGCAGTCCTTGAAGTCCGGCGCACCCAAGCCGATGCCCGGTCCACTGCGGTACGCCAAGTCCCGGGTCGTGAAGCCGTACGACGAGTGGCTCAAGGAGACACTCGAGGGCAAGAACGCCACCTTCTGGGGGCGGTTCGACTACGCCTCACTGGTGCAGCGATGGGCGGGCGTCGTGGGTGCGGACCGGGTCGCGGTGATCGTGGTGGACTCCGGCGACCCGCTGCGGATCCTGCGTGACGCCGAACAGGCGATCGGGCTCGACACGGGCACTTTGCAGCGGGTTACCTCGAAGACCAACCGCTCGCTGAGCTACGAGGAAGCCGCACTGGTCCGCGAGTGGCTCGTCGCACTGGAACGCAAGGCTCCGATGAGCACCGAGCACTACCACCAGTGGATCCGGCGTGGGGCTTTGTGGGGACTGGTGGACGGCCGGCAGCCCGGGGTAGACGAGCACGCCATCCGGACCCCGGGATGGGCGCTGGAGCGGGTGGATGCCCGTACCTCGGCCATGATCGATGCGATCGAGGCAGCCCAGGTGCGGGTGTACGGGATGCTGACCGATCTCATTGTCCCGGCGGCCCCCACGGCGGATCCGGATGTGGAACTGAACACGGTCCCGGTGGATGTCGCGATCCAGTTGCTGATGGGCTTGGCCACCATGGCGTCGCGCGACGCTCACGACTGAGGATTGAGCGGGCTCAGGGCAGGGTGAACGTCTTCGTCTGGCCGCGGGTGACGGACACGACGCCCTCGGTCAGCGTCACCTCGGGGGCGGTGTTGCCGGCGGCCACCACGGTGATCCACGTGCGTTGCTGGCCCTTGCGGATCAGTTGTCCGCGCTGCAGCGTGGTGCCCTTCTCCAGTTCGCCGTAGCCACGGGTGAACCAGCCGTCCCGGCGCTGGCCGCTGGGTCGATAGGTCTTGACCGTGCCACCGCCGGTGAACAGTATCCGGGCCTGGGCCTTGGGCGTGGTGAGAACCGCTCCGCCGGCGTCGGCAGACACCGTGACCCCGCCGGGGACCTGCCAGCGCTGGTCGGCGCGCATGCGCTTGCGGGCCTTGATCTTGTCGACCACGATGAGCGCGTCGACCCCGCTGTCGTAGTACACGCAGCGGGTGATCCGGGCACTGGTGTAGGTGCGGTCGTTCAGGCAGGTGCGGTCGTATGCGCCATCGGTCGCGACGATCACGGAGGAGGGCTTTGCGGCGGCGGCCGGGGGCACCGCCCCGAGGCCGAGGGCGCTGGCCTTCTGCTTCTTGGGTTTCTTCTTCGGCTTCAGCGTGATGCGTACGACGTTGTGCGCCGAGCGGCTCACGATGTAGTCACGGACGGCGGAGCTGTCGTAGCGGTAGGGCCCGGGGTCGCCGAGGAACTCCACCCCGTAGCTGTGGAAGGTGACCGAACCCAGGTCGCTGTGAGTGTGAGCGGTCACGTAGGGCCGGCTCAGGCGCACCGAGTAGAAGGTCGGGCGGTGGTCGCCGACGTCGGTCCAACTGTTGCGGGCGAACACGTAGCCCCCCGCGAAGGCCTCGTAGAGCGAGGCGGGTGGCTGCCCCTCGGCGCCTTGGGTGGCTGCCCATCTGGCCTCGGAGCCGGCTGCGAACCACTTGGGCGCCAACTGTGCGCGATGGGTGTCGCCGAACATGACCAGGCGGAAGTCCGGATCCACCGCTGCCGCCAGATAGTGCTCCAACCGCTGGCCGGCCGCGTAGAGGGAGTCGTAGGGGACACCACAGCGGGTGAAGACCGGTGCCAAGTTGGTCATGAGGCGAAGCGTGTAGTAGGCGTACCAGGGCGAACCCTCCCGGTCGCTGCCGTCGGGCAGGACCAAGTAGTCGGCCAGGCGGCGCAGATTCGCGGCGGCCTGGTCCCGTTTGGCGCTGTCCCCGAGGTAGCAGAACGCGGCCAGCGCAGAGCCTTGCGAGTGCAGCGCGGTGTTGTTGGTGCCGGCGCTGAGCTTGAAGTCCTTCAGCTGCTTGTTCGCCTCTTTCCTGGTCGCCTTGGTGAACTTCGCGCCGCCGCTGATGTCCGACGCGCAGGTCAAGGTCCACAGGCGTTCGCCCGCGACGATCGGCTGGGTGACCGACCAGGTCCGGGTCTTCTTCTTCCGGTGCTTGCCCAGCCAGTCCCCGATGAGGTCGAAGAACCGCTGGGTCATGGCCTGGTCACCGCGGCGGGCGCCGGTGTACAGCAGCGGAGTCGCCCAGTAGAGACCGTTGATGTGTGTGTTCCCCGATCCGTCCAGGGTCCGCTGCGGCTTCCAGTCCGGATTGGCGCCCAACCGGTAGTAGCCGTACTGCCCGAGATTGACCGTGTGGTCGTTCATGATCGAGTCGGCCTCAGCGGCGTCCCCCTTGTTGTTGGGGATGAGTAGCCGGCACCAGGCGTCCTCGCGGATGTCCTGGTTCATCGGGATGCCGTACGGCCCAGTCGTAGGGGTTGCGGTGGGGCTCACCGTGGGGCTGGCACTGGGGCTCGCCGTGGCGCTGGCGCTGCTGGAGGGACTGCTCGTGGCAGTGGCCGAGGCAGAGGGCGTCGCAGAGGGTCCGTCCGCGGCCATCGCCGGCGACACGGTGGTCACAATGGCCAGGGCGCTCAGCACGGCGACTGGTGTACGCATACCTTTGTCCTATCAAACAATCAGCGGATGACCGAGGATCCGGCAGTTCCTGCTCA
The DNA here is from genome assembly GCA_035429705.1 of Actinomycetota bacterium. Classification (GTDB taxonomy): domain Bacteria; phylum Actinomycetota; class Actinomycetes; order S36-B12; family UBA10799; genus JADKAV01. Next base: position 3,881 of record DAOMFH010000030.1, on the reverse strand, counting down.
TCATCGGACGCCCGTGGATGCCGGGAGGGTTCCATGCAGCCGTCAGAGGCCGAGCAGATCGTGGACTTGCTTCGCGAACGCCGGATCATGGCCCATGTACATCCCAAGGGCCTGTACAACTCCGCGATCCGGGTGGTGCTGCCGGGGGGACGCGAGGCGATCTGGGACGGGGACGCCGCGGCCGGACTCGAAGCGCAGGTTCTGGCTGACGGCATGCTGGTGGGTTTCGTGCCGGTGATCGCGGGGTCGGAGGAGTTCGACGCCGCACAGAGTGCGGAGGCGATCGCGCGCGCCGACTACGGCTTGACGTGAGTCGGCGCCGACCGGGATGCCAGTTCCGGCCGGCGGGGGCCCGACTGCGGCATGGCTTGGGATAACCGCTGCGGGAATCCACAGATACGCCGCGGGTACTTCTGCCGAACCGCCGCGTCCTCGATCGTGGTGGGCATGCCGCTCTCCATCGACTCACCCGAGGCCGCCGTGGCCGCCACCCCCTACCTCATCGGCTTCACGCCGCAGGACTCCCTGGTCCTGCTCCTGCTCAGCGACGACGGGCGTTTGCAGGTGTCGTTGCGTGTGGATCTACCGCACGCCGGTGATCTCGACTGGCTGCTGACTGTTCTCCACGGGATTCCGGAGGATCCGATGCCCGTGGCTGCGCTGCTCATCGCCTATGCGGATGAGTGTCCCGCCGAGCACGCCCACGCGGCTGGTTTGTGGGTCATGCACGTCCTGCTCCCGGTGCTGGACGTCCTGGACGTCGTGCTGGTGGCCGAGGACCGGTACGCCACTCTGCAACGGGGTCAGTCGTCACCGGCTGAGGGCGAGCCGCTGGCCGACCTCGCGGAGCACCCGATCGTGGCCGCCTGCGTGGCCTCGGGCCTGGTCCGGCTGCCCAGTCGCGACGACCTGGAGGCGCAGATGCAGCCAGTGCTCGACTGGGTCTATTCGCAGGTCGACGGGCTACTGCGCAGCAACCGCTGCGGGGATTACGAGCTTCAGCGCGACCGGCTCGAGGGTGAAGCACTGCTGGCCCTGACCGGATCGGACGACCTGTGTCCTGCAGATGTGGCTGGGGTCGCGCGAGCCTGTGCGGATGTGCATGTGCGTGACCCTCTGCTCGCGCAGATGTTGACGGGCGAGGACGGACCCTCGGCGGCACCCCTGCACCACGTCCGCACCCGGCTGTTGTACTGCCTGGTGCACACCCCCGGGAGGTGGGCGGGCGGGGTAGCCGCGACGCTGGCGCTGGTGGCCTGGGCGGACGGCGATGGTGCCGCGGCACTCATGGCAGCCGACCGGGCGCAGCAGGCCGATCCCGCGAACACCCTGGGCCCACTGGTCGCCCGGGCACTGCAGTTCGGGATGCCGCCGTCCACGTGGGCCAAGCTCACCGAAGACATCCCGCTGGATGTGCTGAGAGGCCGCGAGCGGCGCTCGGCGTGACGCACGCGGGCGCCCGCGTGGCGCATGCCCGCTGATGTCGAACGGGTCACCGGGGCAGGACACGCCCGAAGTACGCTTGGGCTTGCCCAACCGGAATATGGCGGGCGTGTCAGAATGTTGTACTGACCGTAGTCAGCCCAAAGCTGCTGCGACCGCCCCACCATACCGATCCTCGACGAGAGGTTGTTACGTGCCGATTGCGAAGTCGAAGAAGGCCGCACCCGCGACCCAACCGACCCCGGCGAAGGAGGCCACTTCGAAGCAGCCCGCGGCCAAGCGGGCCGTGAAGAAGATCACCGGCGCGGCCGAGGAGCCGACGGCCGCGAAGAAAGCCACGACGAGGACGGCGGCCAAGAAGACCCAGCCCGCCTCCACCGCCAAGAAGCCGGCCAGCAAGCGTGCGGCACCGGCCCGGAAGACGGCCGCCAAGAAGGCCCCTGCGAAGAAGGCCGCGACGAAGCCCAAGGACTCCGATGGCGTCAGTTCGGACCAGATGAGCGAGGCGGCGGTCCTCGAGCAGGATCTGGAGAAGGAACTCAAGCAGGACCTGAAACAGGTTGAGGAGGAGAAGGAGGCTGCCACCTTCACGCTGTCCGACAGCGACGACTCCGATGAACCCGTCGCGCAGGTCACCCAGGCCGGCGCGACCGCCGATCCGGTCAAGGACTACCTGAAACAGATCGGCAAGGTTCCCCTGCTCAATGCCGAGCAGGAAGTAGAACTGGCCAAGCGGATCGAGGCCGGCCTGTTCGCCGAGGAGAAGCTCGCCGAGGCCATCGACCTCGACACGGAGACCCGGATCAAACTCGAGTGGATCGCCGAGGACGGGCGCCGGGCCAAGAACCATCTGCTGGAGGCGAACCTGCGGCTGGTGGTCAGTCTGGCCAAGCGCTACACAGGCCGGGGCATGCTCTTCCTGGACCTCATTCAGGAAGGAAACCTGGGCCTGATCCGGGCGGTGGAGAAGTTCGACTACACCAAGGGCTACAAGTTCTCCACCTACGCGACCTGGTGGATCCGGCAGGCCATCACCCGGGCCATGGCCGATCAGGCCCGCACCATCCGCATCCCGGTGCACATGGTCGAGGTGATCAACAAACTCGCCCGGGTGCAGCGGCAGATGCTGCAGGATCTGGGCCGGGAGCCCACCCCGGAGGAACTCGCCGCCGAACTGGACATGACCCCGGACAAGGTCGTCGAGGTCCAGAAGTACGGCCGCGAGCCGATCTCCCTGTCGACGCCACTAGGGGAGGACGGGGACAGCGAGTTCGGGGACCTCATCGAGGACTCCGAGGCGATCGTGCCGGCCGACGCGGTGTCCTTCACTTTGCTCCAGGAGCAGCTCGAGTCGGTGCTGGACACGCTGTCCGAGCGGGAGGCGGGCGTGGTCCGCATGCGCTTCGGACTGTCCGACGGCCAGCCGAAGACGCTCGACGAGATCGGCAAGGTCTACGGAGTGACCCGCGAGCGGATCCGGCAGATCGAGTCCAAGACGATGAGCAAACTGCGCCACCCGTCGCGCAGCCAGGTACTGCGCGACTACTTGGACTGAACCGGCATCCGGAACCTGCTCGTTCCGCTCGGCTCGCTGCGTCCGGCCCCCGAGTCCGCGACGATGTAGAACCAGTACGTGGTGCCGCGTTTGGCCGCCAGTCGCAGTGTGACCGCCGTCGTGCGCTTGGCCACCGTGAACCGCTGGCCGTCTGTTGACCGGTACACGAGGTACTCGCTGACCGGTTCGCCAAGCTCCTCGGAGGCCCGCCACTTCACCCTGAGCTTCTTCTTGCCCGACTTGGTCACCTTCGGGGTTCCGGGGGCTGTGGGCGGAATGCCATTGGCGGTACCTTCAGCCGGATCCGGGGGTTGGTACACCGGTGGCGGACCCGTGGGCGGACTCGACGGCGGAGTGACCGGCGATGTCGGGATGGGGTTCGGCGCGGAGGACGATGGGGAGGGCGACGGCGACGGCGGCGGATTCTCGTCGTCCGCCGCGACGATCGTGAAGTCCGGTCCGTACGCCCAGGCCAACGGAACACCCTGACCATCTCGCGGGCGCACCCGCCACCGGTAGGTTCCGGGTTTGAGGGAAGGCTCCAAGACAGCCGTGCTGTAGGCGAGGTTGTCGGTGCGGACCGTGACTGCCTGTGCCCAGTCCCCGGTGGTGAACTGAACCTGGTAGTCGGTCAGTCCGCCCGGGGTGAAGCCTGGCCCTTCTGCCTGAGCAGCGGTGAGAGCATCGCCCCACCGCAGCAGGGCGTTGGTCTGGGCGTCCTTCTCCGTCTGCGTGAGCCCCGTCAGCGGTGCGCTCTGCTTGCTGAAGCGTCCGATGTACCCGGGATTGTTGATCGCCAGGTGCCGGGGCACACGGCAGGCCACCTCTGACTCGCTGACCGACTTGTAGACGCAGGGGGTGGCGTACCAGTAGTAGCCCTTGA
>DAOMFH010000029.1:5041-13502 GCA_035429705.1 Actinomycetota bacterium | reverse complement strand
TGGACCTGTTCTTCGCCCTGTCCGGCTTCATCCTCACCCACACCTACCTGACCCGTCTGGGACCCGGGCTGAGCTGGTCGGGCAGTCTCAACTTCTGGTGGCTGCGACTGGCCCGCATCTACCCCGTGTACTTCGTGATGCTCAACGTGGCCGGGCTGGCCGCACTCGCCCAGGGGGTAGTCACCGGCGAGGGCCGCCGGGACTGGATGACCGTCCCGTCCTACCTGCAACAGGTCCTGATGATCCAGGAATGGGGGCCTGACCCGCAGCGCGGCTGGAACTTCCCCGCCTGGTCGCTGTCCATGGAGTGGCTGGCCTACCTGTTCTTCCCCCTGCTGGTGCTGATCCTCTGGCGGGTGCGCGATCGACTGAGCCCCTGGGCGCTGGCCGCACTGTCCTTCCTGTGCCTGACCCCGCTGCTGTACATCGGCCTGACCCGGGCGCACGACCCCTTCCTGGTGCAGGGCTGGGCGAGCACCATCCGCATCGCCACGGAGTTCACGGCCGGCAGTTTCCTCTACCTCGCGGTCCGCAAATGGCAGGACAACCCGACCGCGTCCCGCGTTGCATCCGTACTCGCCTGGGTGGTCCCGGTGGTCATCGTCGGCATCGCCGTGGTGATGGGTAACACCGCGGGGCTGCAGTGGCCCGGCCTGCCCGACGAGGCCCCGCGCGGCTACGTGATCGTGATCCCCCTGCTCGTCCTGTGGCTGGGCGGCCTCGCCCTGAGTTCAGGCCGGCCGTCGCGGTTCCTGAGCACCCACGCATTGGTCGTCGGCGGGTTCATCTCCTACTCGCTGTACCTGATCCACATCGTCTGGTACGGGCTGTGGCGTGCCGGAATGCAGTTCCTCGGCATCACCGGCGGTCCGCTCTACCTGCTCAGCACCCTGTTCCTGATCGTCGCCACCGTCGTATTCGCCTACCTCATGTGGCGCTTCGTGGAGGAGCCGGCCCGCGAGTGGATGCGCGGCAAGGTGGGTGCCCGCAAGGTGCCCACCGAGGAGGCCGGAGAACAGGCCCGCTGAGCCGATGGGGGCACTTCGCACGGGCAGCCACAACATCCTGCACGGCATGCGGGTGCTCGGCGGAGCCCACGAACCCGACGACTCGGCGCTGTGGGACAGCGTCGCCGCCCTCGATGTGGACGTCCTGGGCCTGCAGGAGGTCGACCACGGGCAGCCGCGCAGCGGGATGGCCGAGCAGACCGCGGTGGCGGCCGGCGCATTGGGCGCCGAGCACTGGTCATTCGTCCCGACCCTGGTGGGAACGCCCGGCCCCGGCGGCCGGTTCCGGGCCAGCACCGCTGCGGAGATCACAGCGGCCCGGTCGGGACCACCGGCCCAGCCGCTGTACGGAGTGGGCCTGATCAGCCGGGTGCCGGTGCGCGAGTGGCGTCACCTGGTCATGCCCGCGACCCGCATCCGGCTGCCCCTGCTGGTGCCCGGCGACCCACGCCCCCGACTGCTGCGGGTACCCGACGAACCGCGGGGAGCCATCGCGGCGGTCCTCGACCTGCCCACCCCCGTGACGGTGGCGACCGTACACCTGTCGTTCGTGCCCCTGGTGAACGTCCGCCAACTCCGGCGGGTGAAGGCCTGGCTGGCGGATCTGCCCCGGCCGCTGATCCTGCTGGGAGACTTCAATCTCCCCGGGCGACTGCCTGGCCGGGTGACGGGATGGCACGAGGCGCCGCTCGGGCCCACCTACCCGGTCTTCTCACCGCGGATCCGGTTCGACCACATCCTGTCCGACGGAATCCGGGCGGCCTCGACGCAAGTGCACCCGCTGCCGGTCTCGGATCACTGCGCCGTCACCGCCTCGTTCTGGCTCTGAGCGGCGACCACCAGACTCTCCAACTGATCGTCGTCCGGCAGGGGTGGACGCACCACCTGCCCGTCCCGCACGTACACGAACGCGGTCCGCACCTCGCGCGACGCCACCGCGACGCGCTGCGCCCAGCCCAGCCGGTAGAGCGCCAGTTGCAGAGGATCAGCTGTGTGCTCCCGGCTGGTCTTCCAGTCCACCACCTCCCAGGTGCCGTCCGGGTGCCGGTACACCGCGTCGATGATGCCGCGCACGACGAGCCCGCCCACTGTCGCAGTCACCTCGATCTCGGTGGCCACGGGCACCATTCGCGCATAGGCCGTGGTGCGGTAGCCGGCGATGAGGGCCGGGAGGTCCTCATCGACCACCCGATCAGCATCGACCGCCTCCTCCCAGTCGGGAATCAGCGAGAGCTGCTGCGCCGACTGGGCAACCCACTCGTGGAACGCCGTTCCCCTCGCCGCGGCCAGCGGCGTCACCCGCGGCATCGGTCTGGCCAGGTCACGCGCGAGCGCGGCGGGGTCCTGCGCAGCCCTCTGCAGCATCGACGCGCTCAGCACCTGCGGCAGTTCAGCGGAGGTGACCGGCAGCGACTGTTCCCGCTCCCGGCTGGTCACCGCCTCGATATCCTGATCGATCTCCTGCAACCGCGCGGACTCAGCCGCCGTGAGGGCCGAGTTGCTGTCCACGGGCGGCTCTACCGACACGAACACCTCGTCGGTGCGTGGCCACTGGACGTCGCCGGTGGCCACGGCCGGCGCGGTTTCGCAGGGCTCCTCGACCCAGGGCCCGAGTGTGACGCCGTCGACCTGGCGGACCGCCAGCAGGTAGTCACTGGGAGCCCGCAGAACGCCCTTCGGTGACCAGTGATGTCCCGACACGAACAGGACATCACGAGCTCTGGTGAGCGCGACATAGGCCAGTCGGTTCTCCTCCAGAGCGTCCTGCTGGCGATACTGGGCCTTCAACTCCTGTTCGGCCCGCTTGAAAGCGCCGGCGAAGCCGCCCCCGGCCGCTCGCCAACCGGGCAGGACCGGCAGCCTGGCCCGATCCCCCCGCAAGGGATACGGCAGGTTCTTGTAGTGCCGGGTCCACAGATCCCTGCCTTGGGAGGACGGAAAGACCCCCGCACACAGCGCGGGGACGAACACACAGTCCCATTCCAGCCCCTTGGCCCGATGCACCGTCATGACCCGCACGGCCTGCCCGCGCACCGGGAAGTCCGCTGCGGGCGTCTCGTCGAGGTGCTCGGCGAAGTCCAGCCAGCGCAGGAAGGCTGACACCGAGGGGTCGTCGTGCGCGCCGCGATACGCAGTGATCACGTCGAACAGCGCGGCCAGACCGTCCAGGCGGGACGTCGCGTTAGGGCCGAGCCGCACCTCCACGCCCAGCCCGGTCACCTCGACGACCCGGTGGGCGGCCTCCTCCACACCCGCCACGAGGGCCGGGCGGATCGCGTCGAGTTGCGCGGTGAACGCCCGCAGGCGAGTCCGGGCCTCCGCGCTGACCTTCCGGCCGGGGTCGTACACAGCCTCCATCAGACTGAGCACATCCACCGGGTCCACGCCAGCCACGGCCTGCTGCAGAAGGTCCGGCAGTTCCTGCTGGTCCGCGGATTCCCCGGCCCCGGCCAGTTGCCGGGCCCGTGCACCCAGCAGCGCCAGGTCACCCGCGCCGATCCGCCACTGCGGCCCGGTGAGCAGGCGCACGAGTGCGCCGTTGTCGGCCTTCTCCAGCACCCGCAGCATGCTGAGGGTCTCCACCACTTCCGGCAGGTGCAGAACTGACCCCAGGGACGCCGCCGCGGCCGGAACGCCCGCCGCCCGCAGTTCGGCGGCGACGAGCAGGACGAACTCGTTGGTCCGGCACAGCACCGCCACCTGGTCCGCCGGCCGGCCCGCGGCCAACTGCTCGCGCACCTGCTGCACCAGCCAGCGCACCTCGTCGGCCCAGCTGTCGTGCAGCGCGGCCGTCACCCTGCCGTGCGAGTCCCCGGCCGGCTCGAGCACTCGCACACCGGGATGCTGGGAGCGAACCGGCTCGGCCACCGCATTGGCCACGTCGAGGATGGTCGAACCGGAGCGGCGATTGATGCTCAACGAAAGCGTGGGGGCCTGCGCGCGACCGTCGGCGAAGTCGGTCGCGAAGCCGTCGATGTTCGCCACTGAGGCCCCCCGCCACCCGTAGATGGCCTGCAGCGGGTCACCGACCGCGGTGAGCGGGAAACCACCCGAGAAGAGGTTCTGCAGCATGACCCGCTGGGCCACCGAAGTGTCCTGGTACTCGTCGACGAGCACGACCGCGAACCTCTCCCGCAACCCGGCCCGGGCATGCGGCGCCTCACTGACGGCGACCGCCAGTCGCATGAGGTCTGCGAAACTCACCACCGCATCGGCCTCTCGGTCCGCCCTGACCTCCTCGACCACCCGGGTCAGCAGAATCCGCCGCCGGACGACCTCGCGGACGGTCCGGGCGTCCGCACCGGACTCCGGCTCCAGCGCCAGGAGCAGGCGTTCATCGTGATCACGCAACTGTTCCGGGGTGACGAGGTGCTCGGAGAGTTCGTCATCGAGGGTCGCCACCCGGTCACTCACCGTTCGGATGACGGAGGTCCCCAGTTCCTCGCAGGCCGTCCGGCTACGCGCCACCGCCCGGTAGGTCCGCACCGCCAGGTCGGTGGGGGCCAGCAGAGCCGACGACGGCTCGGCACCGACGAGCAGACCCCACTCGGCCAGCAGGTCCATGGCGAAAGCGTGGTAGGTCCGGATCACTGGCTCGCCGGTATCGGCCAGCGCCTCTTCAGGCAACCGGGACAGCAGTTGCCGGATCCGGGTGGCCAACTCGCCGGCGGCCTTGTTCGTGAAGGTCAGGCCAAGCACCTGATCCCGGCGGACCTCACCGGTGGCCACCAGCCAGACGACCCGTGCGGACATCACCGCCGTCTTGCCGGAGCCGGCACCGGCAAGCACCAGCAGCGGGCCGTGCAGGGGGGCGCTGATCGCCGCCCACTGCTCATCGCTGGGCGTGAAGCCCAAGATCTGGGCCAACTGCTCGCGGGTCACGGCCGTACCTCCGCGCCGCGGGGGTCGGCGGGGCAGGAGTCGGCCACCACGCAGGTCCGGCAGCCGTCCCCGGGCCGGGCGACGGCCAGTTCCGCACGCATCCCGGCCGCAGCCGCATCCAGCACGGGCAGCAGCCAGTCCGGCAGGTCGGCGTCATCCTGACGCATCATCCGCGGACCCGGCTCATCCTGGGTGCGCGGCGCGTCCTCCCGCAAGAACAGCAGTTGCGCCACGGCCCGGCCGGTCGTGCCGAGCCCGCCCAGTTCAGCGATCCAGCGGTACAGGCCCATCTGCAGGTGGCTGGCGGCCTGTGCCCGGGTGATCTTCTTCCCGGTCTTGAAGTCGGTGACCAGCGTGGTGCCATCGACGCTGTCCACCCGGTCGGCCTTGCCCGAGACCCGCAGCTGCTCCCCCGACGGCAGGCTCACCTCCTGCTCGAACTCCACCTCGGAGCCCGCGAACCGGCCCGGCGCGTGACGCAGCCAAGTCAGCAACCGCAGCGTGGCCTGCCTGGCCTGCTCGCGCTCGAAGCGCGCCTGCCATCCCGGTTCGTACCCGACGGCGTGCCACACATCGTCGAGCACCCGGCCGACCTCCTGCTCGTCGGGCGCCAGTTCACCGCCGGCGATGGCCTGGGCACACAGGTGAAGGACGTTCCCGAAAGCCAGGCGGGGACCGGCCGCGTCAGTGGCGTGCACGCGCCTCTCCAGGAACCACCGGCGGGGGCACCGCAGGTAACTGTCCAGCCCCGAGGCGGAGACCGGCAAGGCGGCTTCCGGGTCGAACCACGGAGTGTCGTTGTGCGTCCACGGCAGGTGGCCCCACCACGTCGCCGGATCCGCCCAGGGATACACCGGCGCACCATGGGAATCCCGGACCTGCCCCAGCCGCTGCAGGCGCTCCCACACGGCCGAACGCATCGCCGGGCTGCTGTCGGGGTCGACCAGAATGCGCCGCAAGCCCGCCACCACCCCTACCGGGGTCAGCGGGCGGCTGGGCCGGCCGGGCACCTCCACGATCTCCTGCGGACCGGCTGCGAGCGCCATGAACGCCGACGGCTCGGGCCCGTCGTCGGCGCAGCCGCGCACGGCGGTGACCAGCAGAGCGCGCTGCGCACGTGTGCACGCCACGTAGAAGAGCCGGCGTTCCTCGAGCATCTGCTGCTCGCGCCACCCGGATCCCCCGGACTCGTCCGGGGCGGTGAACAGCGACGGGCGGGGCCGCAGATCGGGCCATAGCCCCTCCTGCACACCGGCGACCACGACCAGGGGCCACTGGCTGCCCTTGGCCCGATGCGCGGTGAGCAATCGCACCGCATTGCGATTCCACGGTTTCTGCTGGTTCGGGGCGGCCGGGATGAGCTGATCGCCGATCTGTGCCAGGAAGGTGTCCACGGAACGGACGGACTCGAAGGCCTCGTCCAACCGCTCAGCCTGTTCGAACAGTTCCATGACCGCGTCCAGGGCCTCGTTGGCCTCCCGTGCCCGGCGTCCGCCGGCCAGGGCCTCAGCGCGCAGGCGGTGTGGCCAGGATGTCGCACGCCAGATCCCGTCCAGGATCCGCGCCGGGGGCAACTGCTCGGCCACCCCGCGCGTGGCCGTGTCCAGAACCGCGGCCAGCGCCGCCACCGGTTCAGCGAGTTCCTCGGCCACGCCCGTGAGCAGATCCGGGTCACGCAGACAGCCCGCGATCAGTTCCCCGGAAGCCGGCGGCGGACCACCTTGCCCGCTGGCCACACGACGCAGGGCCCGGCCGAGCCGCGCCACTGTCCGCGGTTCCATCCCGGTCAGCGGGGAGCAGAGCAGGGAGGTGGCCCGTTCAGCGGTGAGCCCCCCGTCGGCATCCGCGGCCACTCGCAACACGTCCAGCAGCGTTCGCACGGCCCTCGCCCTGGCCAGGGGCACGTCGTCGCGGGCGATCTCCACCGGAATCCCGGCGGCGGACAGCGCCCTTTGCAGAACAGGCAGGTCACGGCCTCCGGACCTCACCAGCACAGCCATCTGGGACCAGTCGAGCTGCAGACCGGGGAACACTTCCGACACCCCCGACCGCACGCGCCGCAGCAAATCGGCGACGTGCTCAGCCGCGGCGGCCTCCGACTCGTAGACGCGGAAGGCGGCCCGATCCGTCGGATCGCCCAGTGCCGCAGGGTGGCGATGCGCCTGTACCTGGGTGGCCGGGATCCCCACCAGGGAGTTCCGCGGCACCACCCGGCCGGCCACCGCCGCGATCTGCGGGCCGAACCGCCGGGTGCCGCGCAGGGCGATCGTACGCACGGCCCGCCCGGTGAAGTCCTCTGGGAAACGGAGAATCCCGGCGGAGTCGGCCCCCCGGAAGCCGTACACCGATTGGTCCGGGTCGCCGACCGCGATGATCTGAGCACCGTGCGCGGCCAGTTGCTGCAACAGGCTCACCTGCGCAGGATCGGTGTCCTGGTACTCGTCGACGAACACGGCCTGCAGCCCCCGGATGGAGTCCGGCGCGTTCTCGGCGATCACCCCGGTGGCCCGGCGGATCAGCTCCGCATAGTCCATCGATCCGGCGAAGCCGATGACATCGAGGTACTCGGCGTACACAGCATTCGCGACCGCCTGCAGCGATCCCTGTCCAACGGCCGGATCGGGAGCGTTCCCCGACGACTGGGCCCGGCCGATGAACCCACGCAGTTGCTCGGTCAGCCCCCTGCTGCGCCGGGCCTGCTCCAGGTCGGCCGGCAACCTCGTGGACGCCCGCACGATCTCCCGCAGCACGGCCTCCTGCTCCGGAGCACCCATCAGCCGCAGGCTGGGTTCGTGCGCCTGGACCAGGCGGTAGGCCAGCGAATGGAACGTGGTCGCCACCGGCGCAGGCCCGCCGCCCGAAGACAGGCGGTTGCGCAGTTCGGTAGCCGCCATGCGGCCGTACGTGAGCACGAGCAGGTGATCGGGGGACTGTCCCTCGCGGATCCGCGCTTGCACGGCGGCGACTATGACCCTCGTCTTCCCGGTGCCGGGCCCGGCCAGCACCCGCAGGTGACCGGCCCGGTGGTCGATCACCTGCTGTTGAGCCGCGTCCGGGGTGAAGTCCGCGAGGTCGCTCGCTGGCCACACGAGGCGGATCGGGGTAACCATGCGGACAGGACATCACACGGGTGCGACAAGAACCGCTGACCAGCCGCCAGACCGCGGTCGGGACCGGGCATCTGAGACTATGACCGGGTGATCAGTGGCGAGTCACGGCCGCCGGAGTCCGACTCAGTGGACACCGCGCCCAACAGGGAGGGTGAGGGTGACAGTGAACACCCCACCGTCCGGCTCGGCGTCCCGCTATCGCCCCCTGACTCCCCTCCCGGCGCGGATATCGACGCAACGCAGCAGTCACCCGCACCGGTGACGCAGCAGGAGGCCGGGCAGGACGACCCGGCCGCGCAGGCACCGCCAACCGCCGCCCACCCCTTCCCGGTGACCCATCCCACGCGCATGATTCCCGGTGACGGCCGGCCCAGCCCCTCTCCGGACATCGGCGAGCCGGTACCGGACCCGCTTGCGGCCGAGCACCAACCGCTTCCGGCGCAGGACGACCCGCGGCCGGCG